>CAYRAE010000111.1:8806-9887 GCA_964422175.1 uncultured Luteitalea sp.
GCGGCCACGCTGGCCAGCCAGATGAGCGACCCCAGCGTGATGGCGATCCTCGCCGTCGGCCTGCTGCTGGTCGGCTTCGCGTTCAAGGTATCGGCGGTGCCGTTCCACATGTGGACGCCCGACGCCTACGAAGGCGCGCCGACGCTGGTCACCGGTTTCATGTCCACGGGCGTGAAGGCGGCGGCGTTCGCGGCGTTCATCCGCGTGTTCCTCTCGTCCTTCGAACCGCTGCACACCGAGTGGGCGCCCATTCTCTCGGCGATTGCCGTGGCGACCATGGTGCTCGGTTCGACGGTGGGCGTGGCGCAGGGCAACGTGAAGCGCATGCTCGCGTATTCGAGCATCGCGCACGGCGGCTATCTGCTGGTGGGGCTCATCGCGGCCAACTCGGTGGGCAAGGCCGGCATGCTGTTCTACCTGCTGGCGTACGCCATCACCAACGTCGCCGCGTTCGGCGTGATCGCGCTCCTGTCGACAGACGATCACCCGCACGACAACGTCCGCGACTTCGCGGGTCTCTGGCACCGGCGGCCAGGCATGGCGGCCGTGATGACCATCTTCCTGCTGTCGCTCGGGGGCATTCCGCCGACCGCGGGCTTCGTGGCGAAGTGGTACGTCTTCGCCGCGGCCGTGCAGGAGGGCTACTTCGGGCTCGCGATCGTCGGCTTCCTCACGAGCGTCGTGTCGGTGTACTTCTACCTGCGGATCGTGGTGCTGATGTACATGTCCGAGGACGTGGCCGTGGACCCGGCCCCCATCGTGCCGCGCGGCGCCGTGGCCGGGCTCGCCCTGGCCACGCTCGCGATCTTCTACATGGGCATCGTCCCCAACACCATCATCGACCTCGCGGTCCAGAGCGTGCAGGGACTGTTCTAGGAATGCCGCGATGCCGCGATGCCGATTCCCGGCATTCCCGGCATTCCCGGCATTGTCGGCATTCACTGATGTCTACTCTCCTCATCACCGGTGGCGCCGGCTTCATCGGCGCCAATTTCGTCCATCACTGGATTGCGAACGGCACCGGGCGCATCGTCAATCTGGACAAGCTGACGTATGCGGGCAATCCCGAGAACCTGGCGGG
>CAYRAE010000112.1:0-9869 GCA_964422175.1 uncultured Luteitalea sp.
TTCCGCGACTGGATGGTTGCGCACGCGGCTCGGAGTGGCAGACGCATCGTCAATGGCTCTGGTGCGGGCATCTTCTTCGGAGACGGCATCGAACAGGCGCCTCTCGAGGACGTACTGTCGACCGTCGTATCGGTGCCTCCCGCGTCGGCTGTCGCGCGTCGATGGTCCGGCGTCAGGTCCGCGGCGATGGCCGCGCAGGTGCGCAAGGTTGGCGCGATGCTGACGGCAGGCACTCCAGCGCCGCTCCTCGCGGCGTGGCGCGAATTCAGCGGCGATGGCTTCGACGCGAAGACCGTCGGCGTGGCGGTGGACGATGCGGCGCGAGGACTCGAGAGAGGACGGCGCACACATGGCAGCCCGGTCCTCGATCCGTGGGCGCGACAGGACACGGCTGCGGCGATGCTGGACCTGGTGCAGAGACTGCCCGAGGCGATCGGCAGCAAGCCCCAAGGTCTGCTGGGTCCGCTGACTGTGGTGCAGCCTGGTGAAGCCGCCACGCGACTCACCGACGAGGCACGCGCGGATGTCCTGCTGCGCGCGTGGGACCTGCTCGCGCGGATCTGTGACGTCACGCTTCACGCGGCCGACGATCTGGTGCCGCGCGACGTGGGTGCCATCGGATTCGTGGGAGTCGTTGCGTCCTACGAGTGGCCGGCCGACGTGCGCTGGAACGTGGCCGTGTTCGAGGGACTGCTCGGCGACGCCTGGTCGTCGGCGTCACGGCAGTCGACGCCGGCGTCATCGATTCGTGTCCTGCTACCGGGCCTCGACGCCGCGGAGCGCTCGACGCGTTCGAACGCCGCGTGTGCGTGCGCGTTGCTGGCGCTGGAGTGGTTGCGTTGTGCGGGTGTCGCGCCCGAGACGTGCGCGATGATCGCGGAGTCCCTGCGCGCCGACGCCGTATCGATCGCCACTGACGGCGCGGCCGCCGTGGTGCATGGTGTGGCGCTCGACGTCGAGACGCACCGCCATCGCGTCACCGGCGAGGTCGACCTGCGAGTGTCGTTCGCCGCGCCGTTCGCCACGTTGTTGCGCGCCGGTACGCTGTCGGCTGACGTTCCGCCGGACATCGCGGCGCGGTTCACGTGCGACGCGTCTGGCGCATTGCGATTGCCAGGGGTCGACCTGTCCGCGACGGTCCGATGGGCGACGTTGGAAGCCCATGGCGTCCATCTCGACGTCGTCGAGGAGCGCTTCATCCGCCCGCGCGTCGTCACGCGTGAAGGACGTACCGACGCATGGTTCGTCGGCTACGCCACGTCGGACGGCGTGGTTTGTGTGCCGCAGCATCAGTGCCAGAGCGTCCTCGTCGATGCCGACGGTCATGTGCGGCCGTACCGTACATGGCCGCGCCCGATCAATCAGGAGTGCCGTTTCGGCGACGATGGCGTGCTCGCGTGGGGCAACGGATTCGCGTCGCCGACGGAGCTGGTGTCCCCGTACGTGATGTACCGCCGGCACGCGGCCGACGAGGTGACGATCGAGGAACTGCCGTTCAGGCCGGCGTTCGGCACGTGGTGGCGAGGACGGATGTACTGGAGTGTCTTCTCGCGCCGCGACCTGTGGCGCGGCCTCGTGTCGTGGACCCCGGACGAAGGCATGCGCGTGGAGCAGCCGGATCTCGTCGCGTGGGCCATGTTTCCGAACGATGAGGTGCTCGAGATGCAGCCGTGCGACTTCGTACCTCGAACCGGCTGGCGGCGCCGCCTTCAGACCACGGGCTGGAGGCTCCGTCAGGATCGCGTGCTCGAACGCCTCGCGCTCGGCGCGTACGGCTCCGCGGCATCGATCGCCACGGCCGGTACGTGGACGGCGACCGCCTATCCCGACATCGACACCATCAGACTCGAGTCGACGGACGGCCGTTCGTGCGTGCTCACCTGTCCCAGTCCGCTCGGTATCGCGTGGGCGGGTTCGTCGTTGCTGGTCAGCACACTGCCATGTGAGCTGCTGTTGTTCGAAGGTCTGCTCGACGCGCTGGCGTGACGACGGGCGCGGGCGCGACGGGTTGCGCCATGTCGCGCGATGTCTCGAACAGCACGTCGCAGTCGAGGACGGAGAAGTCCTTCTCCGGTTCTGCACCGGCAGCGACGAGCATCGGAACGATCTCGTGCGCGGCCATGCTCGCCACCAGCACGAACACGTTCTGATGCGCACCACACACGTCCGCCGCAGAGAGCAGCGGCCGTCCCGCGACGTGCGTGGCGTCAGGTGTCGACGACACGAACGCGTCGGCGATGACGCCGATGCGCTCGAGGAGGCGCTGTGCGATGCGTCCCGCATCGCCGGCTCCCCAGATCATCAACTGCCGCCCACGTCCTTTCTGATCGCGCGCCTCCAGCAACTGATGCCGCAGCCGCTGCGTTCGTTCCCATGCCTCGTGCGCCCTGCACTGGCACTGCGGGCCGCCTGTCTCGAACCAGGCGCTTCTCGGCGCGAGCGCGGCCAGACGCTGATGCTCGGGCGTGCGCGGCTGGTTCCGATTCGGCGTGGCACGCGCGAAGCTGGCGATGCGCTCGGCCATCTCACCAGCGCCGGGCATGCCGTGGCCTTCCATCTCCGGCTCGTACGTGTAGAGGCATGTCGAGAGCAGGAACGCCAGCGCTTCGCGCCATGCGTGCTGTCGCGCATCGTTGTCGGCGGCGAGCAGCCACGCGTCCACAACGGCCTGCCCGGTCGCCGGGTGTGTGACTTCGTAGGATGCACCGCGGCCGGCAAGGAGCCATCCGCCCATCGACAGCACGGGACGCTCGCGCGCCAGCGCTTCGTACAGCACCGTGGAGTTCACCGCCGCCACGCGATCGGACACGGCGAGCGCGTCGTCGATGGACACGTCGGTGCGCCACTGCCCGCGGATGCCGCTGTCGGCGAGCGCGCGCACGAACGCGGCGCTTCGCGGGCACTTCGGATGCTGCTTGCCGAGCACGAACACATCGTCGTGGCCGCGAAGTCGATCGAGCAGCCACCGGAAGGCAGCCTCGTTGGCGGGGAAGTGCGGCGAGAACATGTACTGCTGCGTGTCGCCATCGATCTGGCTGGCGAACAGGACGACGCGGGCGTCGAGCGGAATACCGAGCTCGTGCCTGAGCGCGCGCGCGTCGCCGTCGCGCGAGTCGGGCTGTTCCCACCACGTGTGACGACCGGCGGCGATCCGGGCGATCGCCGCCATAGCGCACGAACGCCACCGATCATCGTCGACGGTCCACGAGCCATGACGCACGACGGCGCTGTCCGTCGAAAGGCCACGCTCGTCGATGAAGAGCGCCTGCGCCATCGGCGCGCGTTCCACGTACAGCACCGGCACGCCGGCCTTGTGGCACGCAGCATCGAGGATGACGTCCACCACGTGGTGGCCGTTCCAGTTGAGGACGACCGCCGGGTCGAACGCCGAGATCGTGCGGACCCAATGGTCGGCGATGGCGTCAAGGGCCTGGCGGCGATGGCGTTCGACGGCGGGCAGGATCGCCGGGCTGGCGCAGACCTCCTCTCGCACGAGCAGGGCATCGTGGTCGAGCTTCAGGTCGTCGAGCGTGGCGGAGAGACCTGACTGGGGCGCGGGCCAGAACGTATCGACTGGCGGGGGCATCCGCACGAACGTCACGCCGAGATCCGCTGGCGGCGCGACGAACAGCATCAGCACCAGGTGCAGGTCGTCGCGTTGCAGGGCGTCGCGCAGTCGGCGGTAGAACGCCATCTCGCACGCGTCGAAGGTGGCAGACGCCACGAAGAGCACCGTGCGCACCGGACCGGGCGTGTCGACATCCATGCACCGACTCCATGCACGTCGCGATCCATCCGTCGCGCCCGCGGGCCGGCGACCGACGTCGCGCAAGTGCGGTGATTCCGCGGCCGCGGCTGCCGGCGGACCGGCCGTTCCGTCGCCTGGCCGACACCGCAAGAGTGTTCGACTGGCGCCAATCCCGCAGGAATCTGGCCGGATGTGCCATGGGCCGCCGGGCACCCGTCTTGCTCCGACCGACCATCGATGGAAACGTTGGCGCCCGTCCGCACGCCGAACCCGGTTCGTACCTGCGAGTACTACCAGGACATCCACGAGCAGAATGCGGCCTACCAGACCAACAACTGGCTGCTCGACGAGCTCGACCGGATCGACGCGTTCGGTGCCTCGACAGTGCTCGAACTCGCCTGCGGGAACGGCAGGTTCCTCGACCGGGCAGCGTCACGCTTCACTCACGTATACGGCTGCGACTGGGCCGTGTCGCCGCTCGTCGGGCCCGTGCTCGCGGCGCACGTCAACGTCACATTCTTCAGGACCGATCTCTATCGCGAGTTGCCGCCGTGCCACGCCGACCTGGTGGTCAGCGCGGACTTCCTCGAACACATCGCGCCAGATGCGATAGACGAGGTGCTCCGCCGCATCGATACGCTCGGGCCGAGCGCGTTCCACAAGATCGCGTGCTACGACGATGGCCACAGCCACCTGACGATCCTGTCGCCAGACGAATGGCTGGCCCGCTTCCGCGCCATCGACGCGGCCTACAGACTTGAACGCGTCGAAGACCGGCTCGGCGATCCCACCCGCCAGATCGCCGTATTCAGCAGAGCGTAGGGGCCGGGCTCGGAGAGCCGGCCCTACCATCTGTGGCGGCAGTTGCCGGTTATCAGGAGTAGCTGCCGGACTTTGTCCGGCAGTCAGTGATGGCTGTCCGCCGGATGAAATCCGGCGGCTACACCTCCGTACCTGTAGCCGGGCTCGCCCGACCCTCACCTGTCGCAGTGGTCGCACCCTGGCGTGGGCTTCGACTTGCGCGCAGACGCTCGCGTCACCACGACGCCGAACACGCGACGTATGACGATGAAGGCGGCGGCCAGGGCGACCAGCGTGACAGCAACGTCCTGCACGAGGGGACTCACGCCACGCCTCCGAGACGCAGGCCCTGATACACGACGAACGCGGCGACATACGCCAGCGTGGACATGTACGCCAACTGGATGAGCGCGTACTTCCCGCTGCCCGACTCGCGCCGCGTGACCGCGAGCGTGGGCAGGCACTGCATCGCCAGCACGAAGAACACCAGCATGCTGGCCGATGTCGCCGTCGTGAACAGCGGCGTCCCATCGTCGCGCGTCGCGCCGCGGATGCGTTCGATCACGCCGGTATCGACGTCAGCGTCGCCAGACCCGCCCACGAGCACCGACATCGTCGAGACGAACACCTCGCGCGCGAGGAAGCTCGTGAGCACGCCGACGGTGAGCTGTGCGTCGAATCCGAGTGGTGCGAAGACGGGCTCCGCAAGACGCCCGAGCCTGCCTGCGTACGATCCCCGCTGCGCGGCACGAGCGTCGAGGCGATCGGCCTCGGCCACCCACTCCTCACGTTGTGGATCCGTCTCCGCGAGCGTTTCTGCCCGCACGCGCAGTTCGTTGGCCTCCGTCGTCGGCTCCACACGTGGATAGGCGCTCAACCACCACATGACGATGCAGATGGCCATGATGACGGTACCGGCCGTCTGGAGGAACGCGAGCCCCTGATCCTTGGCCGTGTACAGCGCGTTGCGCAGCGACGGCCACTTGTACGTGGGCAGTTCGAGCACCATCGGCCTGGCGTCGCCCTTCAGCCACGTGCGCCCGAACACGGCGGCCGTGACGAGTGCCATCACGGCACCGAGCATGTAGCACGCGACGAAGGTCGCCGCGGCTCGCAGGGGCTGCGACGGAAACAGCAGGCTCGTGAGCAGCACGTACACGGGCAGGCGTGCCGAGCAGCTCATGAGCGGCGCGACGAGGATCGTGGCGAGGCGATCTCGGCGATCGGGAATCAGCCGCGTGGCCATGATTCCCGGCAGCGCGCACGCAGACGATGTGAGCAGCGGCACGAACGCATGACCGGGCAGTCCGAACCGTCGCAGTACGCGATCCATCACGAACGCCGCGCGCGCGAGATAGCCCGTGTCTTCGAGCAGGCTGATGAGGAAGAACAGCAGGCAGATCTGTGGCAGGAACACCACCGTGCCCGCTACGCCGCCGATGATGCCCTGCGAGACGAGATCGCGCACCGGTCCTTCTGGCAGCAGGCGCGTGCTCAGGTCGCCGAGGTGCGTGAACGTCGCCTCGATCAGATCCATCGGGACCGTCGCGAGCGCGAAGAGCGTGTAGAACAGCCCGCCCATCACCGCGATGAACACGAGCAGCCCGAGCGCGGGATGCGTGAACACGCGGTCGAGACGCTCGGTGAACGGGTCACGCGCATGAATCGCCGATGGCAGACCCGCGCTGAAGGCCATCACATCGTCGGCCCAGTTCGTGAGCGTCTCGATGGAGGCGCCGGGTTCGGGAATGCTCGACGGTCGGGCCGGCCCTGCCTCGTCGAGGGCGGCGGCGAGTGCCGTGCGTACGTCGTGCAGGCCATCGCCGCGGCGTGCGACGATCGGCACCACGCGACACCCCAGGCGCGACGCGAGCTTCCGTGCGTCGATGGTGAGCCCGCGCGCCTGCGCGAGGTCCACCATGTTGAGCGCGACGACGACAGGAAGGCCGTGCGCGAGCAGCTCTCCGGTGAGGACGAGGTTGCGCGTGAGGTTGCACGCATCGACCACCGCGAGCACGGCATCCGGACGCCGGTACACGCCAGTCCCCTGCAGCACGTCACGCACGATGCGCGTCTCTGGTACGTCGAGCCCGAGCTCGTACACGCCCGGCAGATCGATGATGTCCACGACGCGATCGCCGGGCAGCGCCGTGCGACCCATGCGGGATGCCGTCGTCGTGCCTGGGAAGTTCGACGTCTTCGCGCGGACGCCGCAGAGGCGATTGAACAGTGTGGTCTTGCCCGTGTTGGGATTGCCGATCAGGACGACACGTGCGTCGCGGACGAGGCCGTCCGGCACTGCGGGCGCCGCCTCCGTCACCGTGGCCACGTCAGGCGCCGGCGGGATCGGGCTCGACGAGGATGCCGTCGGCCACGGCGCGCGACAGCCCGATGCGCGTCGATCGCACCTGCACGATGCAGGGGTCGCCGGCCTTGCAGAGGGTGAGCCGGCTCGCTCGCGTGATGCCCAGCGCGCGCAGCAGGTCGCTCGATCCGGTGTCGAGATCCGTGGCGCGAAACCGCACGATCGCTCCAGGCGCGAGTGAGCTGAGCGGGACGGGTGTGGAGTCTGACGTGGCAGCCATGGCGCCTTGCCGCGCCATCCTAGCACGCGCGTTCCGCACGCCGTAGAATCGACGGACCATGGCCAAGCCTCCCGTTGACGCCACCCTCAGATGGACGCACGACCTCGTCTTCGAGACGCAGGTGGCAGGCGTACCCGGTCCCACGCTCGACGGCGACGCCGCCGTCGCGACGTCGCCCGTTCAGGCACTCGCGCTCGCGCTCGGCGGCTGCATGGCGATCGATCTCGTGGTCATCCTGAAGAAGGGCCGCCACGATCTCCGTGGCCTCTCCCTGCACCTCGTGGGCACGCGCGACGATGGGCCGCCCGCCTACTTCACCGGTTACACCCTTCGGTTCACCGTCACCGGTGCCATCCCCGACGAAGCCATCCAGCGCGCGATCGATCTGTCGCGAGACAAGTACTGCTCCGTCTGGCACAGCCTGCGGCAGGACACGCCGCTCGACGTGACGTTCACGCGCGTCGATGCCTGATCCGGCGGCAACGGGTGGCGCTCCGGCGCCGCCGACGCGCACACGCGCGGGCTACATCGACTGGATGCGGGGCCTCGCCGTCCTCGTCATGATCCTCGCGCACGTCATCGACGCGTGGACCGTGACGGGCGCCGCGCGGCAGACGCGCGGCTACTTCTGGTTCATGGTCATCGCCGGCATGGGCGCGCCGATGTTCCTGTGGCTCGCCGGTCTCGCCGTGCCGCTGGCCGCGCACGCGCGGCTGCGTCGCGGAGCGTCGATCGCCGACGCGAGCCGCGCGCTGCAGCGGCGCGGGTGGGAGATCTTCGGGCTCGCGCTGCTGTTCCGCCTCCAGGCGTACGTGTTCAGCTCCGGCGCCTCGCTCGCCGGCCTGTTGAAGGTGGACATCCTGAACGTCATGGGGCTGTCGCTCGTCGCGGCGGGGTGGTGCTGGGGCCGCTGCCGCACGTCGACGGCGCGCATCGCGCTGGCATCGGTGGTGACGGTGGCCGTTGTCATGCTGTCGGCGCCACTGCGCGCGTGGCAGTGGCCCGGCCTGCTGCCAGACGCGATCGAGTGGTACCTGCGCCCGGCACCGGCACGCACCACGTTCACGCTGTTCCCGTGGAGCGCGTTCGTGTTCGCGGGGCTCGCGCTCGGCGAAGCGCTCGCGACGCTCGGGCGGGACGCGCGTACGCAGTGGCGCTTCCACGCCGCGTGCGCGCTCGGCGGTCTGGCGCTCACCGGTGTGGCCTACCGGTTGTCGTACCTGCCTTCGCTCGTGCCGGGTTCCGCGTTCTGGACCACCTCACCCGCGTTCTTCGCGATCAGGACGGGTGCGCTGATCGCCACGCTCGGCATCCTCTACGTCGCGTTGAGGCCAGGCGGTCTCTGGGATCGCGTGACGATCCCGCGGGCGTGGAGTCCGATGGAATTGTTCGGGCGGACGTCGCTGTTCGTGTACTGGGTCCACGTCGAACTCGCATACGGCCTGCCGTCGAAGCCACTCCACAAGGCCCTCTCGTTCGAAGGCGCGCTCGCGGCCTGCGCGCTCTTCACGGTGTTCATGCTCCTGGTCGCCATGGCCAAGACGAGGCTCTGGGACAGACAGACACCGTGGACGCAACGCCCGTAGGGGCGACGCATGCGTCGCCCCTGCACGGGACGTCGCGTTACCAGGCGGGTGCCGTGGCGGTGGGAGCGGGTGGTGTGCGCGCGGGGCGATCGTTCCAGAACAGCACCGCCGCGTTGAACAGCATCCCGAATTCGCCGTGGTTCTGCCACCTGTAGCACGGGTTGGTGGCGAACGAGACGATGCGACCCTTGCCGACGGGGGTGTCGAGAATGGCCGGCCTGCGCCGCGTTTCGTTGGCGCCGCGCATCAGGCCGCTGAGGACGCCCTCGTCTCCACCCGTGAACCGCATCAGGACCTGACCCTCGTCTTCCTGCGGGACCTGGAACAGCGGACCGTTCGCGTAGCGCACGGGCACTTCCTTCGAGGCATACCCGAAGAAGATCGGATGCTCGGCCTGCAGGATCTCCGCCTGCACGATGGGGCCGGGCGCGTAGAATCCGGCGCTCGGCCGTCCCGCCGTGACGGATCGGAGCAGGCCGAATTCCGCGGGCATGTACGACGAGGCGCCGAGCGTGATGAGCACGCCGCCGTCCTCGACGAACGCCTGCAGCGCCAGCACGCCTTCGAGACCCATGCCGCCGGAGATGTCGTCGGTCTCGCCATACGTCCCGAGCGAGGGGAACTGCGCATCCTTGCGATACGGCAGCGGACGACCCTTGCTCTCCACGTCGTACACCAGCGACTTCCCGGTGGTGGCCTGCGTGGGAATCAGGATGACGTCGTAAGACGAACGCAGCGATCCGCGGCGGATCCGTTCCTTGTAGATCAGGTCGTACGGGATGCCGAACTCGTCGAACGCGTGACGCACCCAGCCCACTTCCTGCGTGCGCCCCCACGTGGAGAACATCGCGAGTCGCGGCAGGTCCACCGGCACCGTCGCCACGTCGGGTATCGTCGCCAGCGCCGTGGCGCCGAGACCGATGCGCGCGATCGCGTCGGTGAACGTACGTCCCGCGCTTGCGGGAATCAGGAATGAGCCGGCGGGAATGCTCGCGTCGCCAAGCGTGAACGCCGACTGCGCCGCGCGGACGTCGACTGCCGATCCGAGCGCGAGGCGCAGGCGCAGCATGTCGTTGGATCCGTGGTGCGCGACGAGCCAGCCCGCCGTCGCCGGTCCACCCGTGACGCTGCCCGTCCGCGCCGTATTTG
>CAYRAE010000113.1:0-4626 GCA_964422175.1 uncultured Luteitalea sp.
CTCCAGAAGGACGACCGTGCCGGCCAGGTGCGCCTCGCGCTCTACATCGCCGGCGGGTTCGTGGGGACAGCCCTGGTGCTCGGCTGGCTGATGTTTCCCTTCCCGCTGTGAGCCCCCGCACGCGTGCGTGGCTGTCCTGGGCACCGGCGATCCTCTGGGCGGTCGTGATCTTCGCGCTCTCGGCGCAGCCGTCGCTGCCGAGCCCGGGCGTCAGCGACAAGCACGCCCACGTGGTGACGTACGGGCTGCTCGCGGGCCTGTGCCTGATGGGGCTCACGGGCTGGCGCCAGCGTCGCATCGCAGGCGGACCCGCGCTCGTCGCGTTCGTCATGGCCGTCCTCTACGGCGTCTCCGATGAATGGCACCAGTCGTTCGTGCCGGGCCGCACGCCCGACGTGGCTGACGTGGCAGCCGATGCGATCGGCGCGGCGCTCGTCGTGGGCGGCGCGTGGGCGTGGGCTATACTGCTCGCCGGGCGAACGTCGCCTCGACAGTCCTGAATGCGTCCCCGCGCGCGCGTTCCGCGAGACCACAGGCGCGGCACCCCCAACGAGTTCCCGCAGCATGAGCGACCAGCATCTGGAGTTGTCGGGTACCGGCGCCGTGCGCGTGCTGACGATCAGCCGTCCCGAGAAGCTCAATGCGCTCAACCGCGCGACGCTGGTGGCGCTGCAGCAGCGTCTCGATGCGCTCGCGGCTGATGCCTCCCTGCGCGTCCTGATCGTCACGGGCGCCGGACCGAAGGCGTTCGTCGCCGGCGCAGACATCGCGGAGTTCGAGGGGCTGGCCTCCGAGCAGGCGACGAGACTGGCACGGCAGGGACAGCGCGTGCTCGACACGCTCGAGACGCTGCCCGTGCCGACCATCGCGGCGATCAACGGCTTCGCGCTCGGCGGCGGATGTGAACTGGCGCTGGCGTGTACGTTTCGCCTCGTGGCCGACACGGCCCGGCTCGGTCTGCCGGAGACGTCGCTGGGGCTCATCCCCGGATTCGGCGGTACGCAGCGGCTCGCGCGGGCCGTCGGCCGGCAGCGCGCGCTCGAACTGATTCTCACGGGGCGGCAGGTGTCTGCCGAGGAAGCCGTCCACATCGGCCTGGCCCTTCGCGTCGTGCCGGCGGCGCGGTTGATGGACGAGGCGCGGGCGCTGGCGGAGCATCTCGCCACGCGCGCTCCGCTGGCGATACGGTATGCCCGCGAGGCCGTCGCGGAAGGCGCAGACAGGCCGCTTGCCGACGCGCTGGGGCTCGAGGCGCGGCTCTTCGGCCTTGCCGCAGCCACCGACGACATGCGCGAGGGCGTTCGGGCCTTCCTGGAAAAGCGTCAGCCATCATTCACAGGTCGTTAGCGAGGAGTCTCGAAGCCCGTGTCCCGTCCCGCCGTCTCCCAGCCCGTCCCGCAGGTCCCGGGCCTGCGCGTTGCGCTCGTCGTGTCGACGTATCACGACGCGATTACCTCTCGACTGGCTGATGGTGCGTACGAGGGCCTGACGGCCGCCGGCGTCGTTCCGAGCGACATCTCGCGCCTCGACGTGCCTGGTGCGTACGAGATTCCCTTCGGTGCGCGTCTCGCCGCGGTGTCCGGTCGCGTCGACGCGGTGGTGTGCCTCGGCTGTCTCATCAAGGGCGAGACGCCGCACTTCGACTACATCGCGTCCGCCGTGTCGCACGGCATGATGGAGGCCTCGCTCGCCCTCGGCACGCCGATGGCGTTCGGCGTGCTGACCGTGAACACGATGGACGAGGCTGTCGCGCGCGTGCCCGAAGGACCCGGCAACAAGGGCTACGAAGCCGCGGTCGCCGTGGCGACGATGGCGGCGCTGGCGCGGGAATGGCAGCCACGCACGGCGAAAGCGGGGATGCGGGGGTGAAACGCGATCCGCATCACCTGCGTCAGGCACGCGAGTCGGCGCTCCAGATGCTTTACGGCTGGGAGATGAGCGGCGAGGCGCTTCCCGAAGCCATCGCCGGCGTGCGCGACCTGCAGCTGCGTCCACCTGTGGCGGGTCGCGACGCGCTGGCCGAGGAGCTCGCGTACGGGACGGCGCGCGCGCTCGAACGCATCGATCCCCTGATCGCCGAGGCCGCGACCAACTGGCGTCTCGAACGCCTCGCCATCGTCGATCGCCTCGTCCTGCGCCTCGCCGTCCACGAGCTCCTCGATCGTCCCGACACCCCTCCCGCCGTCGTCATCAACGAGGCGCTGGAACTGGCCCGCACCTTCAGCGCCCCTGATGCCGTCCGCTTCGTGAACGGCGTGCTCGACGCGATCAGGAAGAAGCTCACAGACCGGCAACCGGGGCCCGGGCACCGGGCACCGGGCACCGGGCACCGGATGTCAGACACAGAGCAGTGACCTTTTTTCTTCTTACTTTCCGTAAGCCGTAAGCCGTAAGCACTGAGCCGTAAGCCCCCTGCATCCGCTATGTCCGATTCAGAACTCGTCGCCCAGCGCCGTGCCAAGTACGAGGCGATCCTCGCGCTCGGTGTGCCTCCGTATCCGAGCACGTTCGACGCCACGCATCGCATCGCCGACATCGTGGCGACGTATGGCGAGCACACGGGTGAGGTGCTCGAGGCCGATCACGTGCAGGTGCGCGCAGCAGGACGCATCCTCGGCATGCGCACGTTCGGCAAGGCGAACTTCCTGGTGCTGTCGGACGGCGTGGCGCAGCTGCAGGTCTACGTGCGGAAGGACTCGGTGAGTGAAGAGGCCTTCGCGCTGTTCGCGCAGCTCGATTTCGGCGATCAGATTGGCGTCGAGGGCCGTCTGTTCAGGACGCGTACCGGCGAGTTGACGATCTGGGCGTCGGCGCTGACGTTCCTCGCCAAGAGCTTCCTGCCGCTGCCGGAGAAGTGGCACGGCCTGCAGGACATCGAGACGCGCTATCGCCAGCGGTATCTCGATCTGATCGTGAATCCCGACGCGCGCCGCGTGTTCGACGTGCGGGCGCGGACGCTGCAGGCGATTCGCGGTTTCCTCGACGCGCGCGGGTTTCTCGAAGTCGAGACGCCGATGATGCAGCCGATGGCGGGCGGTGCACTGGCGCGTCCGTTCGTGACGCATCACAACGCGCTCGACATGAAGTTGTACATGCGCATCGCGCCGGAGTTGTACCTGAAGCGCCTCGTCGTGGGCGGCATGGACCGCGTCTACGAGATCAACAGGAACTTCCGCAACGAGGGCATCTCGACGCAGCACAATCCCGAGTTCACGATGCTGGAGTTCTATCAGGCGTACGTGGATTACCAGTACCTGATGGGCCTCACCGAGGAGATGCTCGCCGAGGTGGCGATGGCGACCACGGGGTCGACGGACCTCACGTTCGGCGAGCACGCGATCTCGTTCGCGGCGCCGTTCCGCCGCGTGTCGCTGCGGCACGCGGCCGCCGAGCGCGCGTCGGAGCGGTTGCAGCGATCGGTGGACGTCGACATGCTGCGCGATGCGGCCACGGCACGCAGCATCGCCGTCGCGCTCGGCCTCGAGGTGCCGGAGGGCCAGGGCGCGGGCAAGACCGCCACGGCGATCTTCGAAGCGTTGTGCGAGGAGGACCTGATCCAGCCGACGTTCATCCACGACTTCCCGACGGAGGTGTCGCCGCTCTCCAAGCAGAAGCCCGACGACCCCGACACCGTCGAGCGCTTCGAGTTGTATGCGGGCGGTTTCGAACTCGCCAACGCGTTCAGCGAGCTGAACGATCCCGCCGAGCAGCGACGCCGGTTCGAGGACCAGTTGAGCGAACGCGCGCGCGGCGATGCCGAGGCGCACCAGATGGACGAGGACTACATCCGCGCGCTGGAGTACGGCCTCCCTCCGACCGGAGGCGAAGGGGTGGGCATCGACAGGCTCGTGATGCTCCTCACCAACAGCCCCAGCATCAGAGACGTGATCCTCTTCCCGCTGATGCGTCAGCGCTAGTCGCGATCTACTGATACCGCAGGGCCTGCGCGGGGTCGAGGCGTGAGGCCTGTCGCGAGGGGTAGATCGTCGCGACGAAGCAGATCACCAGCGCCGCGAGGATCACGATCACGAAATCGTGCGGCTGCACCTTGAACGGGACGTGCGCCACCTGGTAGACGTCCATCGGCACCTTGATCAGCTGATACGTGTCGAGCACCCACGCCACGCCGAGTCCCGCCGCCGCGCCGACCATCGTGCCGATCGCCCCGATGATCAGCCCCTGCAGCATGAACACGATGGTGATGCTGCGGCTGGCGGCGCCCATGGTCTTCAGGATGGCGATGTCGCGGCTCTTCTCCATCACGAGCAGCACCAGCGACGCCACGATGTTGAGCGCCGCCACCATGACGATGAGGCCGATGGTGATGGAGATGGCGATCTTCTCGAGCCAGAGCGCGGAGAACAGCGACTGGTTCATCTGCGCCCAGTCCTGCGTCACGTACGTGTCGCCGAGCGCGGCCACGATGGCCGACGCGACGGCCGGTGCGGCGTACATGTCGTCCACGCGCACCTCGATGAAGTCGGGGCGATCGCGGGCCAGCAGCCGCTGCGCCGTCGGGAGCGACACGAACCCGTAAGCGGCATCGAACTCGTACAACCCCAGCGCGTAGATGCCCACCACCTGCAGCCGCCGGCTCCCCATCGTCGGGCCGAAGGGGGAGAGGGG
>CAYRAE010000113.1:4726-9793 GCA_964422175.1 uncultured Luteitalea sp.
GTCGCTGATGCCTTCGCCCGCCTGCCACACGTAGATGTGCGGCGACGCCCCGACGATGCGGTCGCGTAATTCGCCCTGGAGCCCCGTCATCAGCGCCAGCGCGATGATGAGCGCCATCACGCCGACGGCGACGCCGATCGTCGAAATCACCGAAATCAGCGAGAGGAACGCCTGCTTGCGCCGGGCGACGAGGTACCGGAGCGCCAGGAAGAGTTCATAGGGCATGCGCGGTACAGGCTACTGTATCCCGATGTCGTTCCTGTCGGTGGCCGCCCTCCGCAAGTCGTATCCCACGCCGAACGGGCCCGTGGAGGTGCTGAGGGACGTGAACCTCGAAATCGAGGCCGGGCAGATGGTGGCCGTGATCGGGGCGTCGGGAGTGGGCAAGAGCACGCTGTTGCACGTGCTCGGCGGCCTCGACAGTCTCGATGGCGGTCACGTGGAGGTGGATGGCGTCGGCCTGCACGCGCTCGACGATGCGGCGCGCGTGGCGTTCCGCAACCAGCGCGTGGGGTTCGTGTTCCAGTTCCATCACCTGCTGCCGGAGTTCTCGGCGCTGGAGAACGTCGAGATGCCGTTGCGCATCGGCCGCGTGCCCCTGGCCGACGCGCGGCCGCGCGCGCAGGCGCTGCTCGAGCGGGTCGGCCTCGGGCATCGACTCACGCACAGGCCGGGCACGCTGTCGGGCGGCGAGCAGCAGCGCGTGGCCATCGCGCGCGCGCTGGTGATGCACCCGGCGCTCCTGCTGGCCGACGAGCCGACGGGCAACCTGGACGAACACACGGCCGAGACCTTGCATGCAC
Organism: uncultured Luteitalea sp.; assembly: GCA_964422175.1. Classification (GTDB taxonomy): domain Bacteria; phylum Acidobacteriota; class Vicinamibacteria; order Vicinamibacterales; family Vicinamibacteraceae; genus Luteitalea. Next base: position 5,530 of record CAYRAE010000113.1, read on the forward strand.
TATTGCGGGAGATGCACGCCGAACAGCGGCTCACGTCGGTCATCGCCACGCACAATCCGCGGTTGGCGGCGGCGTGCGACAGGGTGTTCCGCCTCGAAGACGGTCGATTGTTGCCAGCGTGAATGCAGCGTGAAAGGCGCGCGCCAAGAGCCCGACGGTGTCGCCCGGCGTCCAAGTGATCAGCACCACGCGTCGGCCGTCCGACGACGGTGCGACGTGCACCGACAGCCGGGGCATCTGAAGCGTTCCCGTATAATGCCGGAATACGGCACCCCACGCCTTCGTCGGCGTGCGTCCATGCAAGGGACCACATGTTCGAGCGGTACACAGAACGAGCGCGACGCGTCCTCTTCTTCGCCCGGTACGAGGCGAGCCAGCTGGGGAGCGTCTCGATCGAGACCGAGCATCTGCTGCTGGGGTTGATCCGCGAGGGCAAGGGCCTCACGAGCCGCATCTTCGCGCGCTCGCACCTGTCCCTGGAAGCCATCCGCAAGGAGGTCGAGGGCCGCACGGTGTTCCGCGAGAAGGTGTCCACCTCGGTGGAGATCCCGTTCAGCGCGGAGACCAAGCGCGTGCTGCAGGCGGCCGCGCAGGAGGCCGATCAGCTCTCGCACAACTACGTGGGCACCGAGCACCTGCTGCTCGGCATCCTCTGCGAAGAGCAGTCGGTCGCCGCCACCATCCTCATGGAGAAGGGGATGCGGCTGGCCACCGTCCGCGAGGACATCGTCGCGCTGCTCAACGAGAAGACGACGATGACGCGGGTGAAGGAGACGCCGCTGCTCGCGGAGTTCAGCCGCGACCTGAGTGAGGCGGCGCTCAAGGGCTCGCTCGATCCCCTCGTGGGGCGCGAGACCGAGATCGAGCGCGTGCAGCAGGTGCTGTGCCGCCGGACGAAGAACAACGCCGTGCTGATCGGCGAGCCCGGCGTGGGCAAGACGGCGATTGTCGAGGGACTCGCGCAGAAGATCGCCGTCGGCGACGTGCCGCACTTCCTCGCCGACAAGCGCATCCTCGCGCTCGACATCTCGCTCATCGTGGCGGGGACGAAGTATCGCGGGCAGTTCGAAGAGCGCCTCAAGGCGATCATGAAGGAGCTGGTCGAGAACCCGAGCATCATCGTGTTCATCGACGAGCTCCACACGCTCGTGGGGGCCGGATCGGCGGAAGGGTCGCTCGACGCGGCCAACATCCTGAAGCCGGCGCTGTCGCGCGGCGAGATCCGCTGCATCGGCGCGACCACGCCCGCCGAGTACCGCAAGTACATCGAGAAGGATCGATCGCTCGAGCGGCGCTTCCAGGCGGTGAAGGTCGATCCGCCGAGCGAGAGCGAGGCGATCCAGATCCTCTCGGGGATCAAGGAGCGGTACGAGACGTTCCATCACGTGGCGTACACGCGTGAGGCGCTCGAAGCCGCCGTGTATCAGTCGAGCCGCTACATCACCGACAGGTTCCTGCCCGACAAGGCGATCGACCTGCTCGACGAGGCTGGCGCGCGCGCGAAGCTGCGCGAAGCCGGCTACAGCGAGGAGTTCGGGCAGATCAACAGGAACATCCGCGTCGCCGTCGAGCAGATGGAGAGCGCCGTCTCGCAGAAGGACTTCGAGCGCGCCCAGTTCTTCCGCGAGCAGGAAGTGATGGCGCGCGAGAACCTCCAGTTCGTGCGCGAGAAGTTCGACGTGGCGTCGAGCGTGCGCCGCGTGACGGTCGGTCGCCCCGAGATCGACGAGGTCGTCTCCAAGTGGACGGGCGTGCCGCTCACGTCGATCAACGAGGACGAGGGCGACAAGCTGCTCCGGATGGAAGAGGAGCTGCACGCGCGCGTCATCAGCCAGGACCGCGCGATCTCCGCCGTGGCGCGGGCCATCCGGCGGTCACGGGCGGGGCTGAAGGCGCCCACGCGTCCCGTCGGCAGCTTCCTGTTCCTCGGGCCCACGGGCGTCGGCAAGACGGAGCTCGCGCGCGCGCTGGCCAACCTGCTGTTCGGCAGCGATCACGCGCTCATCCGCTTCGACATGTCCGAGTACATGGAGAAGCACTCGGTGAGCAAGTTGATCGGCTCGCCCCCGGGGTACGTGGGCCACGAGGAGGGCGGACAGCTCACCGAGAAGGTGAAGCGGAACCCGTACTCGGTGGTGCTGCTCGACGAGATCGAGAAGGCGCACCCGGACCTGTTCAACATCCTCCTGCAGGTGTTCGAGGACGGCCATCTGACCGATGGTCTCGGCAATCGCGTCAACTTCAAGAACGCGATCATCATCATGACGTCGAACATCGGCGCGCGCTTCATCCAGAAGAAGGCGTCGCTGGGGTTCCAGCCGGGCGAGTCCACCGAGACCAAGACCATCAACGAGCAGGTGCTCGGCGAGGTCAAGCGCACGTTCAACCCCGAGTTCATCAATCGTCTCGACGAGATCATCGTGTTCGAGGCGCTCTCGGACGATGATCTGCGCGCGATCACCCGGTTGCTGGTGGGGCAGTTGAACAGGAACCTGGTGGATCGCCAGCTCCGGCTCGAAGTCGGCGCCGACGTGGTCGACTGGATCATCAGCGTCACGTGCAACGACAGGTCGTACGGCGCGCGTCCCCTGCGCCGGGCGCTGCAGCGGTACATCGAGGACCCGCTGAGCGAGGAGCTGATCCGCGGACGCCTCACCGCCGGCGGCACGTTCGAGGTCTACATGGACGAGGGCCACCCCCATTACCGGCCCGCCGGCACCGAGGCCCCGGGCCTGCAACTCGTCACGGTGTAATCCGTGCGGGCGGCCACAGGGCCCGCCCCCCTGCAACCTCGGATACGGGCGGCCCTTGTGGCCGCCCGTCGTACCGCGAAGGCCGGCCGTGCGCTGGCGCGCGACGTCTCATGTCCGGTACACTGACGGCTTGGCCTCCACGGGCGGGAACCGCCCGTAGGCCCTGAGTCGTCACCAACAAGGCTCTGGGCCGCCGGTGCGACGCCCTTCGGAACCGCGAACACGCATGAGACTCGCTGCCCCTGCCGGGGTGCTGTGCCTGGTCCTGTGGGCCACGCCGCCCGCCATCGCCGGCGCCCAGCCGCCGTCCGCACCGCAGACACCCGCGGCGCCCGCGACGCCCGATTCACCGACACCGGAGCCGCCTGCGGCCGACACGCCGGCCGCGCAGCCCGCATCCGCGTTGCCGGCCATCCAACCGTCGGTGGCCGGTACGGCTGAAGGCGGACTGGTCAGGAGCGTGCTGGACGTCGACGGGACGTGCGCGGCCATCCCCCCCGCGTCGGCCACCGCCCAGCCGCCCGCCGGCAGCGGCCCCGTCCTGCGCGCCGTGGAGCTGTGCTTCCCGACGCAGGGCAACGTCTCGTCGATCGAGTTCGAGACGTACCTCTACTACATCAAGACCCGCGGCAGCCGCCCGTCGCAGAACGTCTGGATCCCCTTCACCCCGGACGTCGAGAAGGACCTGCTCGAGGATTTCAAGCGCCTGTGGTCCACCAACTTCCTCGACGACCTCGGCGTGGAGGTCGTGGACACGACGTATCCGAACGGCGTGGTGGGCAAGTACGTCAGGTTCCGCCTCGAGGAGCGCCAGCGCGTCAAGATCGTCGAGTACGTGGGCAGCGAGAAGATCGAGGCCACGAAGGTCGACGAGAAGCTGCGCGAGATCAACAACGTGATCCGGCTCGACTCGTTCATCGACCCGGCCCAGATCCGCCGTGTCGAGAGTGTCGTGCGAGACATGCTCGCCGAGAAGGGCTATCTCGACGGCGAGGTCGCGCACACCATCACGCCGATTGCCGGCGGACCGAAGACCGTGAACCTCACGTTCACGATCACGGACGGCCCGCGCGTCCTCATCAGGGACATCGACTTCGTGGGCAACCAGGCGATCGGTGACGGATCGCTCAAGCGCCGCATGAAGGACAACAAGGAGCGGAGCCTCATCAACCGCATCCGCGGCAAGGGCATCTACCAGCGGGACAAGTTCGAAGAGGACGCCGAGAACGTGCGCGCGCTCTATCGCGAGCGCGGCTACATCACCGCGCGCGTGGGGCAGCCGGAGATCCGCACGCTCGAGGCCTCGGCCGACGGCAAGTCGCGCGCCGTGCAGCTGCGCATCCCCGTCACGGAAGGCCGGCGCTATCGCGTCGGCAAGTTCGACTTCGACGGCAACAAGGTGGTCAAGGGCGAGGCGCTGCAGCCCGTCTTCAAGCTGAAGAGCGGTGACTACTATTCGGAGAAGAAGATCCGCAAGGGCCTGGAGAAGGCGCGCGAGCTGTACGGCAGCG
>CAYRAE010000114.1:0-9781 GCA_964422175.1 uncultured Luteitalea sp.
TGCTCGACGCCCTGCGCGACGCACGGGGCAGTGCCGCGGGACGCATCAAGGCGCTGATGCTCGGTTCGTCCGAGGAGTCGGGGTTCACGCGCGCCACGCTCGGCGAGACGCTGCTCTACACCGCGCGCGTATGGCCGCAGATCGCGCACCACATCGACGATGTGGACAGGGCGATGCGATGGGGATTCGGCTGGGACCTGGGACCGTTCGAGATCATCGACGCGATCGGCATCGAGGCGCTGCTCGGTGCACTGCGCGGTGAATCGGGAACGCCCGACGACATACCGTCGATCCTCGCCGACGCACGTGCCGCGGGGCGCGACACGGTGCGCGAACCGGGTACCTTCCGGGCGGAACCCGCCGATCTGCTGATTCTCGCCGGCGCGCGCGAACGGCAGGCTGTCGTGGCCTCCAACACCGCGGGGTCGGTCCTCGACACCGGCGACGGGATCTTCGCCGTCGAACTGCACTCGAAGATGAACGCCATCGGGGGCGACACGCTCGCGATGCTCCAGGAGGGACTCGACCGCGCCGAACGCGAGGGCATCGGCCTCCTGATCGGTACGCAGGGGCCCGTGTTCTCGGCGGGCGCCAACCTGCTGCTCGTGCTGATGGACGCGCAGGACGGCGAGTGGGAGGCGCTCGACGCGATGGTGCGGACGTTCCAGCGCACGGTGCTGCGACTGCGCGACGCACAGGTGCCCGTCGTGACGGCGATCAACGGGCTCACGCTCGGCGGCGCCACGGAGATGGCACTGCACGCGTCGGGCGTGCAGGCCGCCGCCGAGACGTACATGGGACTCGTCGAAGTGGGCGTCGGCGTCATCCCGGCCGGCGGCGGGACCAAGGAGATGCTGTGGCGCGCGATGCAGCAGCGGCCGTCGAAGCAGGCCGACGTGCTGCCGTTCGTGCAGCGCGTGTTCGAGACGATCGGCTTCGGCCTCGTCTCGACGAGCGCGGCGCACGCACGCGCGCTGGGGTACCTGCGTCAGGGCGATGCGGTGAGCATGCATCGCACGCGCCTGCACGCCGACGCACGCGAGCTCGTGAAGGCGCGAGCCGCCGCGTACGCGCCGGGTCACGCGCCCGCGGCGATTCCCGTCGGCGGTCCCGATGTGCGGGCGGCGCTCGACCTCGGCGTCCATCTGGCGCACCGGGCCGGGCGGATCAGCGACCACGACGCGACGATCGGCCGCAAGCTCGCGTGGATCCTCGCCGGTGGCGATGTGCCGCACGCAACGGAGGTCAGCGAAGCGTGCCTGCTCGACCTCGAACGCGAAGCGTTCCTGAGCCTGTGCGGCGAACCGAAGACCCAGGCCCGCATCGCGTACACGCTCGACACGGGCAAGACGCTCCGGAACTGATGATCGTCACGGGACACGGGCCGACGCTGCTGGTGATCCCCGGCATCCAGGGACGGTGGGAGTGGATGCGTCCGGCGATCGACGCCCTCGCACGCCGCCATCGCGTGGTGAGCTATTCGCTCGCGGGCGAGCACGGGACGGTGCCGCCCCTCGCGCCCGCGTCGTTCGACGACCTCGTGCGGCAGGCGATCAACGCACTCAACCGCGTCACGGGCGGACCGGCGATCGCGTGCGGCATCTCGTATGGCGGGCTCGTGGCCATCAGGCTGGCCGCGCGATTTCCCGAACGCGTGCGGGCGCTCGTGCTGGCATCGCCCCTCAACGCCGACTACACGCCCGACGCACGCATCAGCCGCATGGCGAACCACCCGTACCTGCTCGCCCCCGTGTTCTTCGGCGGATCGCCCCGTCGCGTCATGCCGGAGTTGCGTGCCGCGTACGGTGGCGCATGGCACTCGCGCGCGCTGGCGATGCTCGGGCTCGCCGTGCAGGCGCCACAGTCGCCCGGACGCATGGCGCACCGGCTGCACCTCCTCGCCGGTGAGGACCTCGTGCACGACTGCCGGCAGGTCCACCAGCCGACGCTGCTGGTCACCGGCGAACGAGGACTCGATCGCATCGTGCCGGCGGAGGCGAGTTGCCGGATGATGGACTGGCTGCCCAACGCGCGCCACGTGACGCTCCACCGCACCGGACACTGGGGCTGCGTGACGCGTCGTGACGTGTTCGCCGAGGAAGTGGCGCGCTTCGTGGAGACATTGCCGTGACAGATGCCGTTCTCGTCGCCGCCGTCAGGACACCTGCCGGCAAGGCTCCGAAGGGCCAGTTCCGATACATGCGCCCCGACGATCTCGCCGCACTGGCCCTGCAGGCGGCGCTCGCACGCGTGCCGGCACTCGATCCCGCGCTCGTGGACGACGTGGTGCTGGGTTGCGCTATGCCGGAAGCCGAACAGGGCATGAACGTGGCGCGCATCGCCAGCCTGCGCGCGGGCGTGCCGCATACGGCGTCGGGGGTGACGGTGAACCGCTTCTGCGCGTCGGGCCTCGAAGCGATCGCGTGTGCCGTCGATCGCATCAGATCGGGGAGCGCCGACGTGGTGCTCGCCGGCGGCACCGAGTCGATGAGCCTCGTGCCGATGGGCGGCCACAAGATCGCGCCGAACCCGACGCTCGTGGCCGGCTACCCCGATGTGTATCTGACGACGGGGCTCGTGGCCGAGAACCACGCGCGTGAGTACGACATCTCGCGCGAGGCGCAGGACGCGTACGCACTGGAGAGTCATCGGCGCGCCATCGCCGCGCAGCAGGCAGGACGCTTCGACGAAGAGATCGTGCCGGTGGTGTGCCAGGGGCAGATCGATCGCGTCGAAGTAACCGCAGATGAGGGTCCTCGTGCCGACACGTCGCTCGACGCGCTTGCGAAGCTCAGGCCCGCATTCCACGTGAAGGGCACCGTGACGGCGGGCAATTCGTCGCAGATGAGCGATGGCGCGGCCGCCGTTGTCGTGATGAGCGAGGCGCGCGCGCGCGAGCTCGGCCTCACGCCGCTCGCACGCCTCGTCGCGTACGCCACGGCGGGCGTCGAGCCCGAACGATTCGGCATCGGCCCGGTGCCCGCCGTGCGCAAGCTGCTCGCGCGGACGGGTCTTGCACTGGCCGACATCGATCTCATCGAGCTGAACGAAGCCTTCGCGAGCCAGGTGCTTGCGTGCGCGCGCGACCTGGACCTCGATCTTGCGAAGGTGAACGTCAACGGCGGCGCGATCGCGCTCGGCCATCCGCTCGGCTGCACCGGCGCGAAACTCACGGCGACGATCGTCCACGAGCTCGCGCGGCGCAAGGCGCGGTACGGCATCGTGACGATGTGCGTGGGAGGCGGGATGGGAGCGGCCGGCCTCATCGAGAACCTGGGAGCGCGCGCGTGACGTCGCGCATCCTCGTCGTCGCGGCGACTGCGATGGAGCTGGCCCCGACCGCCGGATGGCGCACGCTCGTGTGCGGAGTGGGCCCCGTCGACGCAGCCGTGGCGACGGCGACAGCGATTGCCGCCGACAAGCCCGCGGCGATCGTCCTCGTCGGTATCGCAGGCGCGCGTCGACGTGCGGCGCTCGCACCGGCAACGCTCGTGATCGGCACCGAAGCGCGATACGCGGATCTCGGCGTACCCGAGCGCTTCGCACCGTCGATCATGCAAGCGTCTCCACTGCTCGTTGACGCCGCGGCTCGCGCGCTCCCGTCGGCGCCGCGTCTGGCGATCGGCACCAGCGGACGCGTGGGCGGCACGACAGGTGAGGACGTCGAAGCGATGGAAGGCTTCGCGGTGCTGCGCGCCGCACAGCAGGCGGGCATTCCCGCTGTCGAGGTCCGTGCGATCTCGAACGAGATCGAAGAGCCAGACCGTGCACTGTGGCACTTCGACGCGGCACTCGCCGCGATCGCCGACGCCACGCCGCGACTCGTGCAGGAGGCGGCGCGATGCGTGAGCTGACGTTCGCGTATTCGCCGTGTCCGAACGACACGTTCGCCTTCCACGCGCTCACGTTCGGACTCGTCGACGCGCCATTCCGGGTGAAGCCCGTGCTGCTCGACATCGAGGAGCTGAATCGGCGCGCGCACGACGGCGCGTTCGACATCACGAAACTGAGCGTCGGGGCGTTCGCTGCCGTCGGCGATCGGTATCGCCTTCTTCGCAGCGGCGCCGCGCTCGGCCATGGCGTGGGGCCGCTCGTCGTGGCGCGGTCGGCGATGTCACTGGCCGACGCCGCGCGCGGGCGCGTGGCGATTCCCGGCCGCGAGACGACGGCGTATCGATTGCTGCGCCTCGCGCTGGAACGACGGGCTGAACAAGCCGGGCCCTTGCACGGGAGCCGGGAGCTTCCCGAATTCGTGGAGATGCGCTACGACCGCATCCTCCGCGCGGTCGCCGACGGCATCGTCGATGCCGGTCTCATCATCCACGAGAGCCGCTTCACGTATCGTGATCATGGGCTCGTGCAGGTGGTCGACCTCGGGGCATGGTGGGAAGGCGAGACGGGGCTGCCGGTGCCGCTCGCGGGCATCTGCGTGCGCAACGACGTGGACGAGACAACGCGCGCCGACGTCGAGCGCGCGATCCGCGCGTCGGTGCGGTACGCCTTCGATCACCCCGACGCCAGCCGCGCGTACGTCAGCGCGCACGCACAGGAGATGTCTCCCGAAGTCTGCGCACAGCACATCGCGCTCTACGTCAACGAACACAGCCTCGACATCGGCGACGATGGATACGAGGCGATTCAACGATTGATCGCCGACGGATGAGGTGCGCCGTCATTCGTCATTCGTCCCTCCTTCGCGTCTGCGGCGCTACGGCGCGGCAAGCATTGACCTGCATTCCCGGCATCGCAGCATTCCCGGCATTCCCATGAACTGGCTCTTCAGCACTGATTCGGCAAAGGTGTTCACTCCCGAGGACTGCGGCGACGAGCACCGCATGATCGGTGAAACGGCGGCCGCGTTCGTCGAGCAGGAGGTGTGGACGCGGCGGGAGGCGCTCGAGGCAAAGGACTGGGCGCTCGCGCGGTCGCTCGTGCGCCAGTGCGGCGAGCTCGGACTGCTCGGCGTCGACGTCCCCGAGGTCTTCGGCGGCGTGGGGCTCGACGTCGTCAGCTCCGTCATCGTCTCCGAAGCGATGGGCCGCTACGCGTCGTTCGCCACGACGACGGGCGCGCACATGGGACTGTGCGTCATCCCGATCCTGTGGTTCGGCACGCCGGAGCAGCGTGCGGCGTACCTGCCGCAGCTCACGGCCGGTACGATGGTGGGCGCTTACGGATTGAGCGAGGCGGCCTCCGGTTCGGACGCACTCGGCGCGCGCGCCACTGCCACGCGACTTCCCGACGGTGGCTACGAGCTCAACGGCGAGAAGCTCTGGATCACCAACTGCGGATTCGCCGACCTCTTCGTCATCTTTGCCAAGGTCGATGGCGAGCACTTCACAGCGTTCCTCGTGCCGCGCACGACGCCAGGTGTGACGCCCGGACGCGAGGAACACAAGATGGGGCTGCACGGCTCGTCGACGGCACCGCTGTTGCTGCAGGGCGCGCGCGTCGGGGCCGACGCCGTCCTCGGTGAGGTCGGCAAGGGACACAAGGTCGCGTTCACGGTCCTCAACTACGGCCGCTTCAAGCTCGGCGCGATGACGACGGGTGGGGCGAAGTTCATGCTGAAGGACGCCGCGCGGTACGCGGCGGAGCGACGGCAGTTCGGGCAGCCCATCGCGAACTTCGGTGCGATCAGGATGAAGCTGTCGGAGATGGCCGCGCGCACGTACGCCGCGGAGAGCGCGCTGTATCGACTCGCGGGCGCGCTCGACCAGACGGACCTGCCGCACGAGTCGCGCGCGCGCGTGTTCGAGCAGCACGCCGTCGAGGCGTCGATCCTGAAGGTGCTCGCCAGTGAGACGCTGCAGTACGTGCTCGACGAGGACGTCCAGATCCACGGCGGGAACGGCTTCGTCCGCGACTATCCGGCCGAAGGGGCGTACCGCGACGCGCGCGTGAACCGCATCTTCGAGGGGACCAACGAGATCAACAGGCTGCTGCTCGCGGGCCAGATCGTCCGCGCGGCGGCGAAGGGCGAGATTCCGCTGATTGCCGCGGCGAAAGCGCTGCCGGGTCAGTTCCCGTTGCTGCCGCTCACGCCACCCGAGGAGCCAGTCGCGCTGCTGGCCCATATCGCATCAGGACTGAGGCAGGCCACCATCCTCCTCGCCGGTGCGGCGATGCAGCGCTACCAGGAACGGCTCGCCGACGAGCAGGAGGTCCTGATGTGGATCGCGGACCTCGCCATCGACGCGTACGCCATCGACAGCACGGCGATCCGGGCGTCGCGCGCCGTCGCGCGCGGTGACGCGTCGGCCGACAGGCATCGCCACGCGGCGCTCATCGCCGCCACCGAAGCCGCGCTGCGCGCCGACACGATCCTGCGTCGCGCCCTGCCCGCCGTGCTCGACGGCGACGTCCTCCGCATCGCCCTTTCCGGCGCCCGCCGCCTGCTGAAGCTCCCGCCAGTGGACCAACGCCCCTGGCGGCGCGCATTGGCCGCATCGGTGTAATGCCGGAATGCTGCGATGCTGCGATGCCGGCATTGCAGGACCACCGCGACGCGCGAACGGGCCCGGAGGACCGCCGTCCTCGAGGTGTAGCCGCCGGATTCATCCGGCGGGCGGTATCCTGTCGCCGTGAGTCTCTCTCTCCGATCGGCTGGCGTGGCGCTTGCGGCGTGCCTGCTGTACGGCTGCTCGACGCAACCGCCACAGGTCGATCACACCGCCAGCCTCGCCGCACAGCGCGCCGCGAAGGACGCGATGTTCGCGCAGGCGGCCGATTCGCCCGTGCAGCCGGAGAACCGCGCGCGCTTCCTGCCGCTCGCCTACTACCCGATCGACGCGTCGTGGCGCACGCCCGCGTCCCTTGCGCCGCTGTCCGACGCCGAATCGCCCGCCTTCGAGATGCCCACCTCGACGGGCCAGCGTCGTCAGATGCGCAGGGCCGGCAAGCTGCGCTTCTCGATCCGCGGCGAGACGTACGTGCTCACCGCGTTCGTGAGCGCCGACGACAGCACACGCCAGCGGCTCTTCGTGCCCTTCCGCGACACGACAGCGGGCATCGAGACATATCCCTCCGGCCGGTACCTCGATCTCGATCGCACGCCGACGGGCCTCTACGATATCGACTTCAACGCGGCCTATCAGCCGTACTGCTATTACGACCCGACGTACGATTGCCCCATCCCTCCACCCGAGAACCGTCTCGCGGTGCCCGTCAGGGCCGGGGAGCGAATGCGCGACAGCCTGAAACTGGAACGGTGACATGCTCGCAGGTGTGATCTTCGACTTCGATGGCGTGCTCGCGGACAGCGAGCCCGTCCACCTGCAGGTCTTCCAGAACGTGCTCGATCAGATCGGCATCACGCTGACCGCCGAGGAGTACTACGAGCGATACCTCGGCTACAGCGACAGGGACGCCTTCGCGGAAGTGTTCCGCGACAGGGGCGTGACGATGGACGCCGCGGAGATCGAGGCGCTGCTGGAGCGCAAGAAGGGCCTGTTCCCGCAGGCGATCGGCGATCACACCCTGTACGCCGGCGCGGCGGCGTGCGTGGCGCGCGTGGCGGCGCGCGTGCCGATCGCGATCGCGTCCGGCGCGCTGCGCCAGGAGATCGAGCTGATTCTCGAGCGGAGCGGACTTCGCGAGCGCTTCCCGGTGATCGTCGCCGCCGGCGAGACGCCGCGCAGCAAGCCGGCGCCCGATCCCTATGCACGGGCGTTCGAGCTGCTTCGCGAATCAGGCGCGCTGCCCGCCGGCGCGACGCCTGCCGACGTCGTGGCGATCGAGGATTCCGAATGGGGCCTGCAGGCCGCGCGCGACGCGGGGCTGCGGACGGTGGCGGTGCTGACGTCGTATCAGCGCGACAAGCTGCCGAGCGCCGACGCGTGGCTGCCGTCGATCGCCGACGTCACGCTCGATGTCCTCGACGAGGTGGTGTCGCGCGCGAGGGCCGCGTCGTGACGCCCGACGAAGTCTCGGCGTTCCTGACGCTGGCACAGCGGCCGGGCGAGGACGATCTGGCCGAAGCCGCGCTGCACCTCGCGCGACTGGAATATCCGGCGCTGCGAACCGGTGACACGCTGGCGCAGTTGCATGTGCTGTCGGAGCGCGCGCGCGTGCACGTACAGTCGTCGGCGACGCACGGCGACGTGCTCGGTCACCTTCAGTGCTTCGGCCAGTTCCTCTTCGATGACGAGGGCTTCTCCGGCAGTCCCGACGACTACGACGACCCTCGGAACAGCTTCCTCAACGACGTCCTGACACGGCGCACGGGCATTCCCATCACGCTGTCCGTGGTCTACATGCACGTGGGCAGGCGCGCCGGGCTGTGGCTCGAGGGCGTGAACTTCCCTGGCCATTTCCTCGTGCGCTGCAAGGGCCTGCTCGGAGATGCGGCGCCAACCGAGGATCTGATTCTCGATCCGTTCCACGGCGGCATCGTGCTCACCGAACGCGACTGCGCACGACTGCTCTCGAAGCACGCGGGATCCGACTCACGATTCGATCGCGTGCTGCTGGCGCCGGCGTTCAAGGCGCAGATCCTGGTGCGGATGCTCGTGAACCTGAAGCGGAGCTACGCGAAGCTCCGCTCGTTCGCGCGGGCGCGCGACGTCTCCGATCTGTTGCTGGCGCTCGATCCCGCGTCGCTGACCGAGCTGCGCGACAGGGGCCTGCTCTCCTACCAGATGGGTCACTTCGGCGTCGCCCTCGCCGACCTCGAGCGCTACCTCGCCCTCACCTCTCGTCGTCCGCGCCGCGACGAGGGCGATGACGAGTCGGACGAACGGGAGGAGTTCGAGGCGCTCTGGGAGCACGTCAAGCAACTGCGCCGCCGCGTCGCCTCACTCAATTGAAGGGTTCTTCGGCTCTCGGCCTTGGGCCTTCGGCCGTCGGCCGTCGGCCGTCGGCCGTCGAGACGAGCTGTTCCTCATTCGTCATTCATCATTCGCCCCGGCATTCCCGGCATCGCGGCATTCCCGGCATTTCAATGAACTGGTCTCTGGCGCTCACCGATCCAGGCGCGTTGCGCGCGCAGGGGCTTTTCGTTGCCGAGGGCCGCATGGTGGTGCAGCGGATTCTCGACGGCGCGGCTGGTGGGCCGGACGCAATCGTGTCGGTGATGGCGGTGCCGGCGGCCGTGAGCGCGCTCGACCTCGACGCGCGGCTCGGCGATCGGCTCGACATCCGTACGCCGGCCGAGATGGCCGCCATCGCGGGCTTCTCGTTCCATCGCGGCGTGCTGGCGCTCGTGCGCCGGCCTCGACCGCTGACTGTCGGCGAAGCCCTCGACGAGGGCGTTCCGCATCGCGTGCTCCTCATCGAGCGTCTCTCGGATGCCGACAACGTCGGCAGTTGCTTTCGCAACGCACGGGCACTCGGCGCGACGTGTGTGCTCGTCGACGATCGGTCCGCGGACCCGCTCTATCGGAAGGCAATTCGCACGTCGACGGGGCACGTGCTCGACATGCCCTGGGCGCAGGCACCGATGTGCGAGCTGCTCGACGCGCTCACCGCTCGCCGCATCGTGATCATCGGACTGACGCCTCGTACGACGGACTCGATCGAGACTGTTCGCGCGGATATGTCGGGTGATGCATCAATCGCCGTGCTCGTCGGCAACGAGGGCGACGGACTCTCCGACGAAACGCTTACCCGCTGCGACCACCGTGCGCGCATCCCGATGGAGCCTGGCGCGGATTCCCTGAACGTCGCCACGGCAGCGGCGATCGCGATGTACGTGACCTTTCAACGCAAACAGGGCCAGCCCATAGGCTGACCCTGTTGCACTCGGAACTTCCGCACTGCCGTCGTTCATTCGGCATTCGGC
>CAYRAE010000115.1:0-9777 GCA_964422175.1 uncultured Luteitalea sp.
ATCCCGCCGTGGCAGCGCGCGACGCCCGCCGTCGTCTTGGCAGCCTCGCCGTCGCGCGCGAAGACGCCCGCAGCGCGTGGACGTTCGCATGGCTCGAGGAACTGCTGCGCGACGCCCGCTTCGCGCTGCGCGGCTACCGCCGCTCGCCGGGATTCACGCTGGCGGCCGTCACGACGCTCGCGCTCGGCCTCGGCGCCAGCACCGCCGTTTACAGCGTCGTCCGCCACGTGCTGCTCGCACCGTTGCCCTATGCCGATCCCGATCGCACGGTGCTCATCTGGAGCAAGTGGACGGGATTCGACAAGACATGGCTATCTGACGCCGAGGTCATCGACTACCAGACCCGTGTCTCCGCCTTCGCTGATGCAGCAGCGTGGAGCTGGCTCGCGATCAACGTGACGGGCGATGGCGATCCCCTGCGCATCGGTGCGGCGCTCGTGACGCCGAACACGTTCGATGTGCTTGGCGTCACGCCACTCATCGGCCGCGGCTTCACGGCCGGCGACGCCATCGCCGGTGATGCCAACGCCGGCACACCCCGTGTCGTTGTCATCAGCCACGGCTTCTGGCAGCGGCGCTACGGCGAGGCGCCGGACGTGCTCGGCCGCACGATCCAGATCAACGGCGAGGGCATCGAGATCGTGGGCGTGATGCCGCCGGGGTTCCAGCTGCCGACCGACTACGTGATCCAGGCCGAGGAGCCGACCCAGATCTGGGCGCCATACACCCTGAATCCGGCCAACCGCGGCAGTCATGGTCTTTACGGCGCAGCACGTCTCGCGCCCGGTGCCACCGTCGCCGAGGCCAACGCGCAACTGGCCGCCGTCACCGCCACGAACACACGCGAAGGGCTCTATCCCGCAAGGATGCAGTTCAGCGCCTTTGCGGTGTCGACCACCGACGAGGTCCTGGCCGAGATCCGTCCGGCGCTCTGGCTCGTCTTCGGCGCGGTGGCCTGCCTGCTGCTCATCGCCTGCGCGAACGTCGCGAGTCTCCAGCTCGTGCGGGCCGACGCGCGCGCGAGGGAGATGAGCGTCCGTCGGGCAGTCGGTGCCGGACGCGCGCGCCTCGTCCGGCAGCTCATCACCGAAGGCCTCATTCTCGCCGCGGTCTCCGCGGTGCTCGGTCTCGGCATCGCGGCGGTGGCGATTCGTGCGTTCTCCGCCATGTCGCGCACGACGCTGCCGCGTGGCGGCACCATCACGCTCGACATGGGCGTGCTCGCCTTCTCGTGCGGCATCGCGCTGCTCGCGGTCCTGCTGTTCGGTCTCGCGCCCGCCCTGCGCGCTGCCCGCGCGGATCTGGTCGATGCGCTGAAGGACGGATCCGGTGGTGCGTCAGCGAGCCCCGGCCGGCAACGACTCCGTGCCGCGTTCGTGGTGACCGAAGTAGCGCTCGCCGTCGTGCTCCTGACGGGCGCCGGGCTCATGGCCCGCACGCTCCTGTCGCTCTATGCCATCGATCTCGGCTTCCAGCCCTCGCGCGTCCTGACGATGAGGTTGGCGTTGCCGCAGACGACGTACGACACGCCTGAACGCACGACCGTGTTCTGGGATCAGCTGATCGCGCAGGTCCGCGCGATCCCGGGTGTGGAGCAGGCCGGATACCTCCGCCTGATGCCGCTCGCCACGACCATCGGCGACTGGGGGCTCGCGATCGAGGGCCGTCAACCCGGCGCTGATGGCGACGGGTCGTCCGTGCCCGCCGACTGGCAGTACGCCAGCGCGGGAGGGCCCGAAGCGCTGGGCGAGCGACTGGTGCGCGGGCGCTGGCTCACCGATCAGGACATCGATGACGGACTGGACGTGGCGCTCGTCAACGAGGCGATGGCGCGCGCGTACTGGCCCGATGTGGATCCGATCGGACGGCGCTTCCGCATGGGCAGTCCCGAGCGCCCCTGGATCACTGTGGTCGGGATCGTCGGCGACGTCAGGCACAACGGCATCACCGGCGCGATCAAGCCGAAGTTCTATCGTGCGATGGCACAGTGGCATCGATCCGCCGGCGGTCCCGCGCGCGGTACCACGCTCGTCATCAGAACCACATCGTCGACGCCGTACGCGCTCGCCGAGCCGGTGCGCCGGGCGATACGCCGACTCGATCCCAACCTTCCGATCGCCGCGATCCAGTCTGGTGACGACATCGTGTCGCGCGCTGTCGCGCGGCCCCGACTCACCGGCGGCCTGCTCGGCGTGTTCGCGGCGGTGGCGCTCGTGCTGGCCGCCATCGGCATCTATGGCGTCCTGTCGTATGTGGTGAGCCAGCGGCAGCGCGAGATCGGGATCCGCATGGCGGTGGGCGCCGGACGGTCGCACGTGCTGGGGCTGGTCCTGTCGAGAGGGATCGCGCTGTCTGTGGCCGGTCTCGCGATCGGGCTGGCGGGCGCGCTCGCCGCAACGCGGTTGATCGCGACGTTGCTCTACGGCGTGACGCCGTTCGACATGGTGGCGTTCGGGAGCGCGGCCGGCACGCTGCTCCTGGTCGCCACGACCGCGTGTCTCGTTCCCGCGGTCCGCGCCACGCGCGTCGACCTCGTCCGCGCATTGCGCGCCGAGTAGTCCGGGCACCGGATTCCGGGCACCGTGCACCGGGCACCGGATCTCCGCACGCCGCGGCAATCGGCCGGGCTCGGAGAGCCGGCCCTACCTCCACCGTTCGAGCATCGGTCCAGCCCGCTGGGGCGACAGGTAGGGTCGGCCCTCCGGGCCCGACCGTAGCTCCTACCCGCCGGTGCCCGGTGCCCGGTGCCCGGTGCACGGTGCCCGGTGCCCGGTGGCCGGACTCCGGTGTTCGGGTTGACATCCGACCCGAGCGGGACGAGACTCAGGTCGGATGCCGACCAGAGATCCCGAAACCGACCGCGTGGCGCTGCTGCAGGGCACGCTCGACCTGTTGATTCTGCGCACCCTCGTGCTCGGCCCCTGTCATGGCCAGGGCATCGCGCGCGCGATCCAGCGACAGTCGGAAGAAGCGCTCTTCGTCGATCACGGGTCGCTCTACCTCGCGCTCCAGCGCCTGGAGGATCGCGGCTGGATCGCGGGCAAGTGGGGCGTGTCCGAGAACAACCGCAAGGCACGCTTCTACTCGCTCACCAGGAAGGGACGCGCGCAGCTCGGCGAGAAGACCACCGAGTGGCGGCGGCTCGCGCGCGCCATCGGCCTCATCCTCGGGCCGGAGACGCAGGAAGGACAGTGACATGTTCCGGCGCCGCAAACGATCGACGGAAGACTTTCAGGAAGAGATTCGCGCGCACCTGCAACTGGAGGCCGAGGATCTGGAAGCGGAAGGCCTGAGCACACAGCGCGCGCACGCGTCGGCTCGACAGGCATTCGGAAGCGTGGCGCTCGCCGAGGAGCGGTTCTATCAGCGGCGGCGACTGCCGTGGCTCGACGATCTGGTGCGCGATGTGCGCGTCAGCCTCGGAGCGATGCGACGCGCGCCGGCCTTCACGCTGGCGGTCGTCCTGACGCTTGCTGTCGCCATCGGTCTCAACACGACGATCGTCAGCGTCGCCAACGCACTGCTGTTCCGGCCGCTGCCAGTGCCGGAATCCGATCGCCTCGTGCTGATTCACACGAGCGACTTCAGCGGTCCGCCGTACGGCGGCTCGTCTTACCCCGACTTCATCGACTTCCAAGACGGCAGCCGCGACATCTTCTCCGGCCTCGCTGCCTTCTCGGAGCAGCCGATGCTCCTCAGCGGACAGGGGACGGCAGACCGCGTGGAAGCGCACGTCGTGACGCAGGACTACTTCCCGGTGGTTCGTGTCAACGCCGCGCTCGGCCGCGTGCTCACGCCAGAGGACGTGGATGCCGTGGTCGTGAGTCATGGGCTGTGGCAGCGCATGTTCGGCGGCGATCCAGGCATCATCGGGCGATCGCTCGGCATCAACGGCACGCCATTCGTCGTTGTCGGCGTGGCGCCGGCAGGCTTCACCGGCCTGGTCCGCGGCATACCTGCCGATCTCTGGATGCCGCTCGAAACGCAGCCGGCTCTTGCCGGTCGTCTGGAGAGCCGCGGTTCACGATGGCTCCGCGTCGTCGGCCGCCTGGCTGATGGCGCGGGCGTAGCGCAGGCGCAGGCCGTGTTGCATGGCATCGCGCGCCAGTTGCACGCCAGCCATGCGAGAGCGTGGACCGACGTCAGGAACGAGGCGCGACGGGTCACGGTGCAGCCGGCCGACGAAGCGCTGCTCATCGATCGCGCGATGGTCGTTCGATACATGACCACGCTGATGGTCATCGTCGGCGTCGTGTTGCTCTTGGCGTGCGTCAACGTGGCCAACCTGCTGCTGGCGCGGGCAACGGTCAGGACACAGGAGATGGCGATTCGGCTCTCGCTCGGCGCCGGGCGTGCGCGGCTGGTTCGTCAACTGCTCACGGAGCATCTTCTGCTCTCGGTTCTCGCGGGCATCGCCGGGGCGGCACTTGCCGTCGGGGCCACGCGTCTGTTCGCACAGTTCCGGCCGCCATTGCCCATGGCGATCGCAATCGATCTGAGCCCCGACGGGCGGGTCCTGGGCTTCGCGGCGCTCGCATCGCTCGCCACGGCGCTGCTCTTCGGGTTGCTGCCGGCGTTCAGGATGTCGCGGCCGGACGTGACCACCGCGTTGAAGAGCAGCGAAGGCGGTCGCGTCGGGCGTCACCTGCACGCACTGGCGCTGCGCAACGCACTGGTCGTCGTCCAGGTCGCGCTGAGCGTGCTGCTCCTCGTTGGAGCCGGACTGGCGTTGCGCAGCCTGATGAAAGCCAGCGCGATCGACATCGGGTTCGAGCCCGCCAACGTCGTGATCGCGTCACTCAGTCCCGGTCAACAGGGATACGACGAGGCGCGCGGGCGCGCGCTCTACAGGCAGGTGCTCGCGCGTCTCGACGCCACGCCTGGCGTACGTGCCGCCAGTCTTGCCTCGCGGGTGCCGCTGGGGTTCGGCGGGTGGCGCACGCGGGTGCAGTTCGAGGGCTACACGCCTCGCGATGGCGAGGACATGGAGATCAACGTCAACAGTGTCAGCCCTCGCTACTTCGAGACGATGGGGATCGCGCTGGTCACCGGCCGCGCGTTCACCGACGATGACGCCGAGGGGCGCGCGGGCGTGGCGATCGTCAACGAAGCCCTCGTGCGCCGGTACTGGCCCGATGGTCAGGCGATCGGGAAGCGGATACGGCGAGGCGACGCCGACCTCACCGTCGTGGGCGTGGTCCGCGATGGCAAGTACCGATCGCTGTCCGAGGATCCCCTGCCGTACTTCTATCTGTCGTTGTGGCAGCAGCATCAGGCCCAGACAACGGTGCACGTGCGGACGAACGGGCCGAGCGCGGGAGCGGCGAGCGCCATCCGGGCAACGGCACGCGAGCTCGATCCGGCCCTGGCGATCTTCGATGTTCGCACGCTGGAGGATCACCTCGGCTTCGCGTTCCTGCTGCCGCGCGTGACGTCCGTGCTTCTCGGGACGTTCGGGGTCCTCGCACTCGGACTCGCGGTCGTCGGTATCTACAGCGTGACGGCGTACGCAGCCAGCCAGCGCCGGCGCGAGGTGGGCATCCGGATGGCGCTCGGTGCGCAGGTGGGCGACGTGCTGCGGCTCATCCTTCGTCAGGGATTGGTCGTTGTCGCCGCAGGTGTAGGCGTCGGCGTCATTGGTGCGTTCATCCTTACGCGATTCGCGGCGAGCCTGCTCTACGGCATCAGCCCGACCGATCCCGGGAGCTTCACCGGTGCTGTCGCGCTGCTGGCGGTCGCCGGCCTGGCCGCGGCACTCGTCCCGGCGCTCCGCGCCGCCCGTATCCAGCCCACCGACGCCCTCCGTCGTCGCTGACCGCCCGGCCGGGCCTTCACGGGCGACAGCCGCCTGGTGTCGGAGACGGGCTGGGTGTTCGAACAGGTGCCACTCCCCGTGCGTGCGGGCACCACGCTTCTCGTGCGCTTCAATTTCAGTGGGTTCGAATTCTCGCGCGACCAGCCGTTGCAGGATCTCGGCTGGTGGATCGACGACGTGTATCTGGGCAGCGCGGCGAACCCGACGCGGTACCTGATCCGCGATTTCGAAGGACAGGATGCGTCGCGCTGGGACGGACTGCTGACCCGATTCGACATGGGGATCGGGTTCACCGTGGTGGAAGAGACGGCACGGTTCCCGCGGGCCTACTTCTTCGAGCTCCATGGCAACAATGCGCACGACATCTCCACCTTCCAGCGCATCCAGCGTCGCGTGGTGAATGACCATGAGGTATACGCCGAGTACGCCTACGAGCCGGGCCTCGTGGGCTACTTCGCCGATCACTACGCCACATACTGGGCAGGCGCGCACTTCCCTGTCGGGTCGGCCACGCACCGCCCGGTGCCGCTGCGCCGGCTCAAGAAGGAGGCGATCTCGTACCCCTACGGCCCTCAGTACTCGGCACTGGGGATCTGGGACGCGAGTGTGCTGCTGTCGCTGGCGCTCGACCCCACGTCGGGGCTCACGCTCGACGATCTGGCGTACTTCCTGGCGTTCCCGGCCGAGCAATCGCTCGACCTCGTCTCCCAGGGCCTGCCATACGTCGTCTTCGGCAGGTACCCGGACCCGCCGGCGGTGTCCATCCTCGACGCGTCGCCCACGTACAGGCCCGGCGACATCGTGCCTGCGTCTCCATGGACGCCGTTCCCGGAACGGCCCGTGCTGCAGTGGCCGTTCGTCCTGGGGCCGGCCGGCGGCTGGCCGAAATCGGTGCGCCACGGGGCGCTCGGCGACCAGGATCCGACGACCACCACCATCCTCGGTCAACCCTTCCTGGCGCGTGACGCGGCGTTCCACCCCGATCGCAACCCCGTGTTCGACGACGCGGTGGATTACAGAGGGCTCTTCGCGACGGAGTTCGTCGCCGCGCATGCCGGTCCGACGCACGCGGCGTTTGCCGGCCTCGTCCCCGCCGAACGCGTCACCCATGTGCCGAGATCGATCGGCGGTATCTCCACATTCGACCGCATCTTCTGTTATCAGACGCCCGCCGGCGGGTGTGGTCCGGAGGCGCAGGCCATGATGCGTCCGTGGATCGAGGAAGTGATCTACCAGCGCATGCGACGTACTGTCTTCGCCGCGGTGTTCCAGGGATGTCCGGCGGAGCCGGCTGACGTCTCGCCCGCATCGGCGCCACAGTGGGTCGCCTTCAATGCGTGCCTCACATGGGCGATCGATACATCGCACACACTCGGCACGGAGTTGCTGACCCGCGCACGCAACCTCGGCGCCCACCCCACGTACGCGTTCCTCAACGCCTGGGGGCCCAACGGCATCGTCAATCCCGAGTTGTGGACCCAGTATTATCTCTACTACTGGAACAAGGCGAAGGCGCCCGCCGCGCTGCCGCAGCATGGGGTGACTGTCACGGTGGAGCAGATCAGCCGTCACGGTACGCCCGTGGCCACCGTGCGCGTCAGGCAGGCAGACACGCCGGCACGGCGTCCGCAGCCGTGGCGAATGACGAGGCGATAGAGAGAACAACCGGCAACGGGCAACCGGCAACCGATCGTCGTGAAGGCCGGGCTCCGAGCCCGGCCGGTTACCGTACGGGCTTGAAGGACACGGTTTCCTGGACGGTGCCCTGGAGGTCGTGCACCTGCAGGGTGAGTTGGTGCGCGTCGGCGGTGCCGCCGATCCACGTCGCGGCCTCGAGTCTCGGACCGCCGCCGACAAGCTGCCCGTACGGGAACTCGGTGGTCGGAGGCAGCCACGCGCGGCGATGCGTGTGGCCGGAAACGATGACCTGCGCCTTCCAGGCCACGAGCGAGTCGTGCCACGCGGCGCGGCTGCGGCCGCTGTGGCGATCGAAGCCCGTCGCGGCGTAGTCCTGCGGACTCTCGTCGAGCCAGCGCAACGGGATGTGGCAGAACACGACGCGATACGGTGCGTCGCCGATGCCCGGTTGCCGAATCGTGTCGGCCAGCCAGGCCGCCTGTTCCCTGCGCAGCGCATCGAACGCGACGCGGCCGCCGAAGCTGGGATGGTCGTCGGGCTTGTCTTCACCCGTGTGCAGACAGATCACCGCGACAGGCCCCGACCTGAATGCGTAGAACGGTCGCGCCGACGGCGTGGCGACGATGTCGGGCATCTCGAAGGCGCGAGCTCCCCGCACGTCGTGATTGCCGAACGTGAGAAGCAGGGGCCGGCCTTCCGTGATGTCGCACTCGCCGGGATGCAGCAGCGTCGGCACCAGGATGTCCGACGTCTTCCAGTCGTTGCACGTGTCGCCGTTCCAGACGAGGAAGTCGGCGGCGGGTGTCACTTCGTGAAGGCGTTTGATGGTCTCGTCGTGGATGTGGGTGTCGTTCCAGACGACGAACGATGTACCAGTCGCTGACGGATCCAGCGTACGGAACGACTTCCACGCACTCGGGATGTCGGTCGTCTCGCCGGCGGCCCGCGTCACGGTGCGAAGCCGATACGCAGCGCCTGGCGTGAGGCCCTGCAGTCGCACGCGCAGGACGTGTTCCCCCTGCGGGACGAACCCAAACGACGTGCTGGCCGTGCTCCCCCGCGTACCGTCGGCGGCCTCCCATTCGACACGGCCCGTGCAGAGGCGGTTCACGGCCCAGATCGCCTCCACGCCATCGGGGCGCGGTGCCATCAGCACGAGCGGCGTACGAACGGGCGACGGCCCCTGCGTCGCGAGCGCCGTGGCCTCACGACTGGTGCCCAGCACGCCGACCAGTCCCGACGTGAGCGAATTGACGAAATGGCGGCGCTTCATGGCGGTCCTCGGCAGTCAGCCTAACATCCGGCAACCGGCAACCGGCAACCGGCAACCGGCAACCGGCAACCGGCAACCGGCAAACCGGCAACGGGCAACCGGCAAACCGGCAAACCGGGCAACCGGCAACGGGGGGACCGCGGCCGGGCCCTACACCCGGAGCCGCGCGCATCCCCCCGTCATCGTGCGTTGACGTGGTACTGCATGGTCATCGCGATCTGCTCGGCTCGCCGTTTCGCTTCGATGGCCATCGGGCCGGCGAACTCCTGATCCACTGTCTGATGGAAGAGCGTGATCCATCTGCCGAACTCGCGCTCGGTGAGCGCCGTCTTGCGCGAGAGCATGACGTGCGTCGCGAGCGGGTTGCCCTTGAACCCCGGCGTGCCGAACAGCACCGCGTCCCAGAAGGCATACATCTTGGGCAGATGCTCGGCCCAGTCCACGTGCGCGACGTCATCGAAGATCGGGCCCAGCAGGTCGTCCCCCCGCACGAGTCCGTAGAACGTGTCGACGAGTCGTTCGATGTCGGGACGTGAGGTGATGTCGGTCATGCAGATTTCCTCTGGACGTGCAGCCGGTGTACGCGCGCGGCCCACCGAGGCTCGCCGATCGCGTCAGCCACGGTCCACCGATCGAGCACGTCGAAGAACGCATCGAACGCCTCGCTCACCGCGCGCTTGATTCCGCAGGCCTGCGTGAGCGGGCACGCGCTCCCCGTTTCAAAGCACTCCACGAGTGCGAGCGTGCCTTCGGTACGCCTGACGACGTCGCCGAGGCGAATGTGATCCGGCGCCGCCGCGAGGCGAAACCCGCCGCGCCGGCCACGCACCGTCTGTACGTACCCGAGCCGCTGCAGCGCGTGGACGACCTTGACCATGTGGTTGCGCGACACGCCGAACGCCTCGGCGACGTCAGCCGTCACGCACTGGTGCTCGGGTCGCGATGCCGCATACACGAGGACGCGCAGGCTGTAGTCGGTGAACGCGTTAAGCTGCATGCCGGATGCAAGTTTAAGCCGGCAACGGGCAACCGGCAACCGGCAACCGGAAGG
>CAYRAE010000116.1:0-9772 GCA_964422175.1 uncultured Luteitalea sp.
CCCTGATGCTGCGCGCCGAGTGCTGGAGCGACGGCGCCAATGATTCGGTGTACGAATTCCCGTCCTGACTCTCCCGGGAGTGGGCCTCATGCCCGTGAGGCCCCACGCATGACCAGCAGCTCTTCACGCCACGTGAGACGGGCGGCGCACGTGATTGCGACGTGGGAACGTGGCGGGCGACACGTGATGGCGGTCCGGCGCGAGACGCGCGTGCCGGCGTCGGCACTGGTGCTGGACGTGCTCGATCGTCTCGATGACTGGATCGCCGTCGACACACTGGCCGCCGATCTCGACCTGCCGCCTGTCGCGCTCGGGATCCTCCTCGATGGTCTTGACGCACACGGATTGATCGAGACCACACCGGCGGGTGTCGTACCCCCGGTGAGCGCGCCCGTGCGCGTCACGCCTGATGCGACGCCGGCAGCATGCTCGGCGTGGACGCGATGGTCACCGGTTGCGCGATGGTTCCACGATGCCACGCGCGACGTGCGGTTCGGCACGCGCACGGGGACATCACCCCGCCGGCCGGACCAGCCGCGACCTGCCATCACGTTGCCGCCCTCTGACGCACCGGCGATCGCATTGCCACTTCCGACGCTCGACGATGTGTCGCTCGCGCGTGCGCTTCGCGAGCGGCGCACGCATCGGCGATTCGGCCCCGACGCGATCGGACTCGACTCGCTGGCCACGCTGCTCGGCGTGACGTTCGGCGTACAGGCGGTGGCTCATGCTGCCGAGGGGCCGCTGCACCTCAAGACGTCGCCGTCGGGTGGCGCGCGTCACAGTTTCGAAGCCTACGTCTGGGTGCGTCGCGTGGAGGGGGTGCCCTCCGCGCTGTACCACTATCGACCTGACGATCACGCGCTCGCGCACGTCGCTGACGTTCCGGCGGAGAGGGCCGGGCTCGGAGAGCCGGCCCTACCCCCTGAGGAGGCTGCCCCATGCGGAGAGGCGGCGCGACCTGCGCCGGTCACGCGCTGGCTGCCCACGCAGACGGCCTACGACGAGGCGGCAGTCGTGGTGGTGATGGCGTCGGTGCTGGAGCGCGTGGTGTGGCGGTACGCGCACGCCCGCGCATACCGCGTGCTGCTGATCGAGGCCGGTCATCTCGGACAGACGTTCTGTCTGACGGCGGCCGCGCTCGGCCTCGCGCCGTTCTGTACGGCAGCCCTGGCAGACAGCACGATCGAAGCCGACCTGCATCTCGATGGCGAGTCGCAGCCCGTGGTGTACGCCGTTGGCGTCGGTACCGCTGTCGACGGGCCGTGGCAACCGCACGCGGGACGTCCGGTCCCCGCGCTCGAACGCACCCGCCTCGGCCGCGCCCTTTTCTGACCGAGGTCGGCTTTTCTCGACGGAGGCCATTCGTCACGTCAGGTGTTCTTCAACCTCGGGCGGTGACGCGGGCGGCGCGGTAGTACTTCGAGGGCAGGGGATGATCGACGGCCATCTCGATGTCGCGTGAGGCACGCACGAGCGCATCGAGATCGATCTCGCGCGCCAGCCCCAGTCCCTGCAGCATGTACACGAGGTCTTCGGTGGCGAGGTTGCCCGACGCACCGGGGGCGAACGGACATCCTCCCAGCCCGCCGGCGCACGCGTCGAACGTGCCGACGCCCGCATCGAGTGCGGCCAGGACGTTGGCGAGCGCCGTCCCGCGCGTGTCGTGGAAGTGCAGCGCGATGCGGTCGAGCGGCATCGCCTGTCGAAGCTCCGCGAGCACCGCGCGCACCTGCCCGGGATGCGCCACGCCAATCGTGTCGCTGATCGCCAGCTCTTCGACGCCCGACGCCAGCAGCGACTCGCAGACCGCGATCACGCGTGCGATCGGGACGTCGCCTTCGTACGGACACCCGAAGGCCGTCGAGACGTAGCCGCGTACCGTGATGCCCTGGGCCCTGGCCGTCGCGCAGATCTCGCCGGCGGCGTGAAGGGCCTGCGCGATCGTCTGATTCAGGTTGCGGAGACTGAACGTCTCCGACGCGGCCGGGAACACGGCAACCTCGCGCAGCCCGGCGGCCAGCGCACGCTGCAGGCCCTTCTCGTTCGGGACGAGCGCCGACAGCCGCACGCCTCGCTGTACCAGGTGCGCGTCTCGTGTCAGCGTGGCGCAGACTTCGTCGCTGCCGGCCATCTGCGGCACGCGCGCGGGATGCACGAACGCGCCGGCTTCGATGCGCGTGAGTCCCGCGTCGGCGAGTTGACGAACGAACGCCACGCGCTCGGCGGGCGTGAGCACGATCGGCTCGTTCTGCAGGCCGTCGCGAGGACCGAGTTCGACGATGGTGACGTTCATGGCGCAGCCTCGATCGGATCGATGTCCACCAGCGCGCGGCCAGGCGCAACGCGATCGCCCGCCGCACAGTGCACGGCGGTGACCCGTCCGGCGCGTCCGGCCGTGATCGGCAACTCCATCTTCATCGCTTCGAGGACCACGAGCGTGTCGCCAGCGGCGACGCGCGTGCCCGGCTCCACCAGCACAGTGACCACCTGCGCGGGCATCGGTGCCTCGAGTGGGGCGATCCCTGTGGCGTGCGTGCGCACGCGCTCGCCACGGTTCTCGTCGATCAGAACGACCTGACCGTCGACGTGAACCCAGATGCGTCCTGCCGCATCGGTAGCGGACCAGGCGATGCCTCGCGGACGTCCGTCGACAGACAACGCCCATCGGCCGTCGCCCTTCGGCTCGGCGCGCCACTCAGCCACGCCAGCCCTCCAGCGTCTCCCATGGCGAACGCACGCGCGCGTCGCCGCGTGCACGAGGCGCTCCTGCGTGCGCGTCCACGCGCAATCGCTCCCGAGCGGCCACCGCCTGCGCCGCGGCGATGACGTCCTGCCACTCCGCCGTATCGTCCGTCCGCTCGTCCAGATCCGCGCGGTGGTCATCGAGCCAGCTCGTATGCAGCGCACCGCTGGCGACGTCGGGATGAGCCAGCACACGCTGCAGCCACGCGATGTTCGTCCGGAGGCCGAGGATCACGTAGCCGCGGAGCGCCTGCGACACGCGCGCGACTGCCTGTTGTCGATTCGGCGCGTACACGGCAAGTTTGGCGAGCAGCGGATCGAAGTCGGGAGTGACGATGTCGCCCTCTCTGATACCGCTGTCCACACGGATGCCGGGGCCCTGCGGCTCGACGTAGCGCAGGACGGGGCCGGCCTGCGGGAGGAAGCCCTGCTCCGGAGACTCGGCATAGATGCGGCATTCGATGGCGTGACCGCGTGGGGCGAGCGCCGCCTGGTCGAGCGTCAGCGGGAGACCACCGGCCACGTCGAATTGCAGCTGGACGAGATCGAGCCCGGTGACCCATTCGGTCACCGGATGCTCCACCTGCAGGCGCGTGTTCATCTCCAGGAAGTAGAACGCTGCATCGTCGCCATCGCCGTCGAGCAGGAACTCGATGGTGCCCGCGTTGACGTATCCCGCCGCAGTGGCCGCCGCGACGGCCGCCGCGCCGAGCCGTGCGCGGAGTGCAGACGAGACCACCGGCGACGGCGCTTCCTCGATCACTTTCTGATGCCGGCGCTGCAGCGAGCACTCGCGCTCGCCGAGGTGCAGCGTGGTGCCGTGCGCATCGGCGACGATCTGCACCTCGATGTGGCGCGGGCGCGCCAGCCGGCGCTCGACGTACAGCGTGCCGTCGCCGAAGGCCGCCTCCGCTTCGCGCCGCGCGGCGGCGATCGCATCATCGAGGTCTGACGCCTGCTCCACGAGCCGCATGCCCTTGCCACCGCCGCCTGCCGAGGCTTTCACGAGCAGCGGGAAGCCGACCCGCAGCGCCGCGTCACGCAGGGCTTCGAGCGACTGGTCGTCTGGCCGCGTACCCGGCACGCACGGGACGCCGGCGCGCTCCATCAAGCTGCGTGCCTCCAGCTTCGATCCCATGCGCGCGATGACGTCGGCTGGCGGGCCGATGAACGTGATGCCCGCGTCCGCGCACGCCGCGGCGAGCGCGGGGCGTTCGCTGAGGAAGCCGTAGCCGGGATGGATGGCGTCTGCGCCGGTGCGTCGCGCGGCGTCGATCACGCGCTCGACTGAGAGGTACGCGGCAACGGGTCGCGTGTCGCCTTGTGCATCGAGGCAGATGGCCTCGTCGGCGAGCTCCACGTGCAGGCTCGCGGCGTCGGGACCGGCGTAGACGGCCACCACGCCGAGTGCGCGCTCCCGGCACGCGCGCGTGATGCGCACGGCGATCTCGCCGCGATTGGCAATGAGGACCTTACGCATGATCGGGCGGCTTCACCCATGCCGGCGGGCGCTTCTCCAGAAACGCCCGCAGCCCCTCCTGGCCGTCGTCGCTCACGCGCTGCCTGGCGATCGCCTCGGCCGTGAGGGCGCGCGCCGCCGCGTCGGGCAGGGGAGCCAGACGTGCGAGCAGCGCCTTGGTGGCCCTGTGTGCCGACGATGCGCCCTGCGCGAGATCGTCGAGCACGGCCTGGACGGTCGCGTCGAGCGCGTCGGGTGCACAGAGCTCGTCAACGAGCCCGATCCGCAGGGCTTCCGCCGCGGAAATGCGTTGAGCGCGCAGGAACAACGTGCGAGCGGCCGCGAGGCCGATGCGGCGCACGACGTACGGGGCGATCGTTGCCGGGAGGATGCCGACGCGTGCCTCGGTAAACCCGATCTGCACGTCGTCTGCGGCGACCACGATGTCGGCGATCGCCAGCAGCCCGGAGCCGCCGCCGAGCGCGGCCCCGTGTACGCGCGCCACGACCGGCACCGGCAGCGACGCCACGGCATGGAACATCTCCGCCACGGCCATCGCGTCATCCATGTTGCGCGCCTCGTCGTGATCGCGCATCCGCCGCATCCACGCCAGGTCGGCGCCCGCGCAGAATGCGGCGCCCGCGCCGGCGATGACGATGACGGCGATGGAGGGATCGTGCGCCGCGGCGAGGGCTTCTTCGCGCAGCGCCGCGATCACCCTGTCGTCGAGCGCGTTGCGCACGTCGGGACGGTCGAGCGTCCAGTGCAGGTGCGCGCCGCGTCGTTCGATGCGCAGACCGTTCATCGCGTCACATCCGGAAGACGCCCGTGCGCCGCGGCGCGAGCGGAGCGTGATGACTCATGGCGATGCCGAGACCGAGTGCGTCGCGCGTCTCGATCGGATCGAGGATGCCGTCGTCCCACAGGCGGGCGGTGGCGTAGTACGGCGAGCCTTCGTGCTCGTACTTGGCGAGCAGCGGATCGCGGATCGCGTCTTCCTCTTCCGGCGTGAGCGTCCGTCCCTGTCGTGCGAGCTGGTCGCGCTTCACGGTGACCATCACGCCGGCGGCCTGCTCGCCACCCATCACGGAGATGCGCGCGTTGGGCCACGTCCAGAGCAGCCGCGGATCGAACGCGCGCCCGCACATTCCGTAGTTGCCTGCACCGAACGATCCCCCGATCACCACGGTGAACTTCGGGACGCGCGTGGTGGCGACGGCGTGGACGAGTTTCGCGCCGTCCTTCGCGATCCCCGCGCGCTCGTATTGCTCACCGACGATGAAGCCCGTGATGTTCTGGAGGAAGACGAGCGGGATCCCGCGCATGTCGCACAGCTCGATGAAGTGCGTCGCCTTCAGCGCCGACTCGGAGAACAGCACGCCGTCGTTGGCGATGATGCCCACGAGGCAGCCGTGGATGCGCGCAAAGCCCGTGACGATCGTCGTGGCGTAGCGCGCCTTGAACTCGTCGAAGCGCGATCCGTCGACGAGCCGGGCGATCACCTCGCGCACGGGCAGCGGCTTGCGCAGATCCTCCGGGATGAGGCCGTAGAGCTCCGCCGGGTCGTATGCGGGCGGCTCGGCGGGGGCGTGGTCGGCTGGCGGATACGACTCCACCGGCACGCTCGCGACGACAGTGCGCGCCAGGTGGAGCGCGTCATCATCGTCTTCGGCGAAGTAGTCGGCGACGCCGGAGAGCCGCGTGTGCACGTCTGCGCCGCCGAGCGCTTCGGCCGTCACGTCTTCGCCGGTCGCCGCCTTCACGAGTGGAGGACCGCCGAGAAAAATCGTACCGGTGCCGTTGACGATGATGGTTTCGTCCGACATGGCCGGCACATAGGCGCCTCCGGCAGTACACGAGCCCATCACCACGGCGATCTGCGCCACACCCGCCGCCGACATCCGCGCCTGATTGCTGAAGATGCGGCCGAAGTGCTCGCGATCCGGGAAGACCTCGGCCTGCAGCGGCAGATAGGCGCCGCCCGAATCGACGAGGTACACGCACGGGAGCCGGTTTTCGAGTGCGACGGCCTGCGCGCGCAGGTGCTTCTTCACCGTGAGCGGGAAATAGGTGCCGCCCTTGACGGTTGCATCGTTGGCGACGATCACGACTTCCCGTCCCGACACGCGTCCCACGCCCGTCACGAGACCCGCGCCGGGGGCCTCGCCGTCGTACACGTCCCAGGCGGCAAGCGGGGAGAGCTCCAGGAACGGTGACGAAGGATCGAGCAGTCGAGCCAGCCGTTCACGGACCGTGCGTTTGCCCTGCGCGCGGTGCCGGGCCTGTGCCTCGGCGCCGCCGCCGTCGGCCGTCCGCTCGCGCCGCTCGCGCAGCTCCGCGACGAGACGCCGCATGCGATCGGCGTTGCGGCGGAAGTCGCCGCGAGACGGGTCGACAGACGAAGGCAGGCGGTCCATCGGCGTCACCGATCCGGACGAGCCGTCATGCAGTGGTGGGGCATCCGCGGATTATCGCGTAGACGGGTGACAAGCCCACGCTCCACTCCTGTTCGAATAAAGACACTCAAGCTATAATGTATGAGTTCAAGACAAACTCGTCTGTAGATCGGACAGTACAGGCCCTCTCTCGTGCATTGAAATAATTCATTATGGCTGACGTCCCGCTTCGGCTGCTGTTGATTGGCGACGTCGACGCCGGCATCCGGATCGGCCTCGACCGCCTGAACGAACGCCGGCTCGTCGACCTGCGTGAGGCGGCGCCGGCGTCGCTGGAAGCTGCCGTCGAGACGTGGACGCCGGACGTGCTGCTCGTGGCGCTGCCGCCGCTCGCCGACGGACCGGAGTCGCTGCGCGGCTGGAAGCACCTGCTGCCCGACGCCGATGCGGTGGTGGTCCGGAGCGGCGAGGCCGACGTGCGTGCGGCCGACTGGCTTCGCGCGGGCGCCTTTGCCGTGGTGAGTCGTCCCGTGGAACCCGAGGAGCTCGCCGAGGAACTCGAGCGGGCCGCCGAGCGCGTGCGCCTGCGCGTGGAGAACCGCCAGCTCCGGCAGCAGCTCGACGCGCCGCGCCGCTTCCCGGCCATCGTGGGTCGCAGCAAGCGCATGCTCGAACTGCTCGATCTCGTGGGCGCCGTCGCCGGCAGCGACGCGAACATCCTCGTGCTCGGCGAGAACGGGACCGGTAAGGAACTGATTGCCAACGCGGTCCATACGAGCAGCGCGCGGGCCGACGGACCCTTCGTCAAGATCAACTGCGCGGCGCTCCCGAAGGAACTGATCGAGGCCGAGCTCTTCGGCTATCGGCGCGGCGCGTTCACGGGCGCCTTCACCGACAAGGCCGGCCTGCTCGCCATGGCGGAGGGCGGCTCGCTGCTGCTCGACGAGATCGGCGAGATGCCGTCCTACCTGCAGGCCAAGCTGCTGCGCGTGCTGCAGGAGCGCGAGTTCAGGCCCATCGGCAGCGATCGCAGCGTGCGCGTGGACTTCCGGTTGATTTGCGCCACCAACATCGACGTCGAGTCGGCGCTGCGCGAACAGCGGCTGCGCGAAGATCTGTTCTTCCGCATCAACACGATCACCGTGCGCGTGCCGTCGTTGCGCGAGCGCCTCGAAGACCTCGCGCCGCTGTGCCAGCACTTCCTGGCGCTGTACAACGCGCGGCACGGCCGCACGCTGCGCGGCGTCAGTCCCGCGGCGTATCAACGCCTGATGCAGCACCGATGGCCCGGCAACATCCGCGAGCTCGAGAACACCATCGAGCGCGGTGTCCTTGTGTCGCGCGGGCAGGAACTCCAGCCGGAAGATCTGCCGGACTCGATCGTCGCGACGGCTGGCATGCCGGCCGCCAGTGGCATGCTGCCGGCCAACGCCACGCTCGCCGAAATCGAGCGCATGGCGATCCTGCAGGCGCTGCAACGCACCAACTGGAACAAGCAGGACGCGGCTCAGCAGCTCGGCCTGTACCGGCCCACGCTCTACAGCAAGATGAAGAAGCACGGCATCACCACGCCGCCGCGGCCGCGCAAGACAGCACCACAGGAGTGAGGCGCAGCAGTCTTCGGACGTTTCCCTTTTCCGCTGCCCGTGGTCAAATGGCGGAGTGACGGATCGGACGAAGATCGTGCTGTCGGCGCTGGCGGGCGCCGTGGGTGGTGCGGTGGCGGGCTTCCTGCTGCTCACCAGAGACGGCGAGGCGCTGCGCGAGCGCATCGGTCCGGGTCTCGACGACGTGCTCGGTCGTCTGCAGGATCTGCAGACCGCGGTGCAGCATGCGCGCGGCGTCGCTGACGAGAGCTTGTCGGCGCTGCGGGACGTCACACGAGACACAGGTCGCGTCTAGGGAGGGTCGGCCCTCCGGGCCCTGCCGGGCAGTCGGGCGCGACCGCCCATCGAAAGGAATGTCATGAATCACGATGATGGCAACAGCCGCCAGGGCGGCTCGACTTTCCTGATCGGCTTCATCGCCGGTTCGATGCTGGGAGCCGGCCTCGCACTGCTGTTCGCCCCGAAGACCGGTGACGAGACACGCCGCGAGGTCGCCGAGCGTGCGCAGCGCGCACGGGAGAAGGCACGCGAGAACTTCGACACGGCGTCGGACCGCGTCACGCAGTTCGCGGAGCGCGGCAAGGTGATGGTGCAGACGGCCGCCGAGCGCGCGCGTGAAGCCGCGCAGGCCGTTCGCGAGGGGCGCGATCCGTCGGACGCCCTGTCCGAGGCTGACGAGACGTCGAGCTGACGCGCGTGTCGCCGGTCAACGGAGGCGGCGCGCCTCCGCCCCCGCGTCCCGCATCGGTAGGGCGGACGATGGCGTCGATTCCACTCGCCGTCGGTCTGGCGATCTGGCGCGCGTTCCTCCGC
Source organism: uncultured Luteitalea sp. (assembly GCA_964422175.1). Lineage (GTDB taxonomy): Bacteria > Acidobacteriota > Vicinamibacteria > Vicinamibacterales > Vicinamibacteraceae > Luteitalea. Next base: position 9,021 of record CAYRAE010000116.1, read on the forward strand.
TTCATCAACAGCGACAACCTCACCTACGCGTCGTCGATCTCGTACTACGCGCTGTTGTCGCTGTTCCCGCTGTTCCTGCTGCTGTTCTCCATCCTCGGCACCGCGACGGCCAGCGAGTCGTCGCGCCTCGAGGTGCTCAATTTCGTCCTGCGGTATTTCCCGCGGCAGTTCGACTTCATCAGCACGCAGGTCGACGCGTTCAGGCACCAGCGCGTGCAGTTGGGAGTACTCGCCACGCTGCTCATCATGTGGTCGGCGCTCGGCGTGTTCGGCGCGCTGACCACGGCGGTCAACTACGCGTGGCGCGTGGAGCGGCAGCCGAGCTACTTCAAGCACAAGCTCGTGTCGTTCCTGATGCTGGCCGCGTCTGGCGTATTGATGGTGGCGGCCCTCGCGCTCGCGAGCGCGGGGTCGATCGTCAACGCGCACTGGTTTGCCGGCGTGCTCGCCGGCACGAGCACGTTCGACTGGCTGCACGGCCTGTGGGTGCGATGGGCGAGCACCGTGCTGTTCATCCTGGTGACGGGTCTCATCTACTACTTCGTCCCCAACACCAACAAGGTCCGCTTCCGCGACGTGTGGCCCGGCGCCATCGTCGCCGGGTTGTTGTGGCGCGCGGCGCTCACGGGGTTCGGCTGGTACGTGCGCGATCTCTCACGTTTCAGCGTGCACGGCACCATCGCGGGCGTGGTGGTGTTCCTGCTGTGGGTGTACGTGACGGCGATCGTGCTGCTCTACGGCGTGGAAGTGAC
>CAYRAE010000117.1:0-9740 GCA_964422175.1 uncultured Luteitalea sp.
CAAGATGGTCGCGGCGGCGTGTGCGTTCGACAAGCGGACCGCCCTCGATCCCAATCGCTTGACGCTCGACGACCTTCTTCGGGCGGCCGCACAAGCACGAGCCGGCATGACCGCGACGAAACGGAGCCGTGTATGACCGTTGTCTCCAGACGCATTTGTGCAACGCCTGCGCGGTCCGCTTCTTCAGCGTGGAACGTCATCGTTCAACTCGTCACGAAGCCCGGAAGCGCCGCCAGGCAGGAGCTGCTGGACATCGAAGGCGTTGCCAGCTGCCTCATCGCAGAGGAGTCGCTGAAGAATGACCCCTGCGTAGTCTTCGGCTCTGGGCCCAGACTGCGGGTCTACTGCCTGCACGATGACGAGGCCATCGTCGGTGAGAAGGCTAACGAAACCGCGCTAACGTTTTCGCCGACTGAAGGCGACTGGCGCATGTCGCTGCCGTGCTCGGCTGATGATCTTGCGTGGGTTCAGAAATCGCTCAGAGAGCGGTCGACTCACGTCACGGCCCGTGAAGCGGGCACGGCCGTGGAAGACGACGCGACATCGGCAAGCGCAAGTGCTGCTCCGGCCACGGCGGTCATCGACAGAGTGGCGTTCCTTCGATCATGAGCACCTACGTATCCGTCAACACGTACACGCATGCGGTGACGTACGTCACCGACAAGCTCCTGACGTCGATCAAGAGGATTGTGCTCCTGAGCGGCCTGAGCCCGGACAAGCTCGCCAACCAATGGACGGTCCTGGAGCGAGGCGCCAACGCGTGGCTGCAATCGCGTGACCTCGAAGAGCTGCATCTCGAAGTCTATGACCCGGTCAAGGACACCCTCATCGGTCGATGGGACTTCACGATCTATTACGGCTTTCAGGGGGACGGTGGGTTCTGGGTCGATCCGGACGCGATCAAGTACCACATCGCGAAGCAGGGCATCTGGCCTGGAAGCTGCGAGTACCGAATCGTGGCGACCACCAAACCGGGTCGACCCAACGTGCAGGGCTGGTCAGTCACGACGCTGCGCTCGACGTCGGGCTTCGTCAAGCAGGGTATCGGCACGTCGGTGAACGGCAGCGGATTGAGCGCCGGAACCGGCTACTGGAGGAAGACCTCATGATCTCCACGCAGGACGCGTTCCGCAAGTTTCGGAGCCGCCTCGAGCTGAACCAGAACGAGCAGGACGACGCCTCGCGGCGACAGAAGGAGATCCGCGAGGTGATGGATGACGCGTTCGACATCGACGACGATTTCCTGACGGGCTCGTACCGGCGCTGGACGAAGACGAAGCCTCTCAAGGATGTGGACATCTTCTGCGTGCTGGGAGCGAAGGAGCGCCACTATCGCAGCAAGCCGCCGTCGACCCTCTTGGGCGCGGTGGAGAGCGCGCTCGCGAGGAAATACGGCAACGACAAGGTCTCGAAGCAACGTCGGTCCTGCACCGTCGATTTCGGCGTCACGGCGGTGGACGACCGCACCGACTATAAGGTCATGAGCTTCGACGTTGTGCCGGCGTTCGCGAAGGGGGAGCACTACGAGATCCCTGACACCGCGACCTCGTCAGGGTGGACTGAGACAAACCCGAAGGTCCACTACGACAAGGCCGTCGAGGCGCAGAAGGCGTACAACGACGAGTGGAAGGGCCTCGTCCGCATGATGAAGAAGTGGAACGCCCAGCGAGACAAGCCGATCAAGCCGTCGTTCCTGATCGAAGTGATGGCGCTTGAAGTTCTACTGCCACCGTGGGGTGGTGACTACCGCCGCGAGATGCAGGCATTCTTCGCGAGCCTCGCCGAGCGGGTTCACGAGACGTGGGCCGACCCAGCTGGCCTCGGGCCGCCCGTCAGCGACAGCATGGACGCACAGAAGGTCCAGCGGGCCCAAGACGAACTCCGGGCGGCGGAGCGACAGGCGGCCGAAGCCATTCGCCTGGAGCGAGACGGCAAGCTGGGTGATGCCCTTCGCGCTTGGCGGACGCTCTTCGGGCCGCTGTTTCCGGTGGGCTGACTGCCGAGGAGAACGAACCTGATGGGGGCCCTTGCAGATCGGCGTGCCGGTTGCGGATACGGTCAGGTGTCGATGTCGGTGGCGGGGGGCGACGAGCGTGGCTGATTCAGTAGTGCCGCAGTGGCACGGGGCAAACTACCAAGCGCGTGTCTTCTGGGAGAACGCGCTCAATCTGCTCGACGCCACGTCCTGTGTGGTGGAGGTGACGTTCGAGGCCGATGGCCCGAAGGCGTTCGATGACGTCGTGGTGAAGTACGACCCGCCAGTCGTCCGGTCTGGGCCTGACCGTGTGCCTGCGGAATACCACCAGGTCAAGTGGCACGTCGCCTACGATGGTCGTTTCGGCTTTGAAGACTTCGTCGATCCGGACTTCATCGGCGCAACGGCGCACTCCCTCCTGCAACGGCTTCGAGACGCTAAGGGCAAGGCGCCGGCAGGTTCACGATTCGCCTTCGTGACGACCTATCGCGTCAAAGACGGCGATCCCCTTGCGATCTTGATCTCCGGCCACGACAAGTCACTGCTCCTCGAACGTCTGTTCGACGGCACGACGGACAAGAGTCGGATGGGACAGGTGAGGCGGCTGTGGAGGGAGCACCTCGGTCTGCCGGACGATGACGCACTGCGCGGCGTCGTGGCTGGCTTGCGCGTTCTGGAGGGTCACAGGTCACTCGACGAGTTGCGGGCGAACATCAACTTGCGAGCTCAGGTCGTCGGAATGCTCGCCCAAACCGATGCGCATTCCGAGTTCCGGTACGACGAGCTGGCGCGCCAGCTCAAGGTACGCGGCCTGAACGGCCTGACACGCGCAGTCCTTGAGCAGCTGTGCCGCGACGAAGGCTTGTTCGCGGCTTGTGCGGGCCAGGGCCCCGTTCCGGTGAGCATTGCAGTGCGAAGCTTCCTCGGGCCGGCAGCGGATATCGTGGGCGCGTCTGAAGAGAACACACTCGTACTGGTCGATAACTTTCGCGAGCGATACCTCAGGGACGACCTCGGATGGCAGGGGGACATCCGGCCGAAGGTGCAGCTGTTCCTGCGAGAGCGAATCCGTGCGGCCGCCGGCCGCGTGCGTCTGATTCTCGACGCACACGCGTCCATTGCCTTTTTGGCTGGCGCGACCCTCGACCTGAAGTCAGGCGTGTTCATAGAGCTGGTTCAAAAGGGCCGAGTGGGGACGAGAACTTGGCGGGCCGACGACGGAACGACTGGGGCACGCTTGGACACGGCCGTTCACGGAGTGGGCGAGGGCCGCAGGGACATCGCGGTTGCCGTCAGCATCTCCCAGGCAACCGAAGCACAGACCCGCGCCTACGTTGCCTCACGTGTGCCCGACGTTGGCCACCTGCTGAGCGTTTCCATGCCGACCGGACCAGGACAGCAGAACGTTTCGGGCGGCGGCCATGCGGCGGCCCTTGCCGAGCAGATCGCAAACGAGGTCCGCAACCTGAAGGCCGCGGATCCCGACTCGGTCGTTCACATTTTTGCGGCGTGCCCCAATAGCGTGCTGTTCTATCTGGGCCAGCAGCACCAGGGGATTGCTCCATGCGTCGTTTACGAATTCGATTTCGATCGTCGCGGAAACAAGACGTACCAGCCGTCGTTCGTCATCAACTAGGCCGGCATTCGCACCCTGAGGGGGCTCCATGAGGAGCCGTACGACAGCAGGAAGGTTGCTGCTAGCGACCAACGAAGTCGTTCCAACTCAAGGACTCTGGCCGGAGTCCTGGCCCCTTTGGGTGGCGCTGCTGGTACCTCACCATACGCGTGCCCAATTCGGCGGCGAACGGGAGTGCGTGTTCTGTCAGGTACTGGCCGAGGAATTCACGATGGACGAAGTCGACCGCGTAGTGCCGCTGGCTTCGATGGCGGACTTCTTGAACGGTCTCTTGGTGGACCACGCGAACCCATGGCGCGAGGTCGAGAGACGGCGCTTCGGGGGTGCCAGATGCCACAAGCATAGCCGCGTCCACCACGCACAGGCTGAGCACTATCAGCGGTGTGCCGTTGATGCCTTGGAAAACTTGTCTCATCTGCTCGACCGCACTGGCGAGCGGGAGCACGACTCGGCTGAAGGGGACATCCCCTGAAAGCTCAAAGTCCTTTCCCTTGCGCTGCGCCTTGGCGAACGTCACAGCCATGCGCGGCTCAGTGACGAACGGCAGCTCGTCAGCACAGAAGAATTGCGCTGGAGAGGCATCTCTGGTTGCGTTGTTTCCAAGGCTCAGGCTGAACCGTCCGACTCCGATGACCTCTGGGAAGTCCCACGGAACACGCTGCACTCCAGGCTGAAAGAACAAGAACGGAAGATCGCTGCGTTTGCATTCGACAAGAAGGTGGAGGCGCGGTTGCACGGGCCACGTCTGGTCCCCTAGCTGACAGAAGGCGTAGATGTCGAGCGTGCGATGCTCCTTGGTCGTGCGATCCGTATAACCCCACTCTTCGATGACTTGGAAGCGGGAAGCCAGTTCCTGGGCGACGACGGACTGCAATGGATAGCCCGACGCCCTGACGGCCCGGAGAAGCGCGTCCTCCTCGACGCCGCTCGGCAGGCGGTTCCCGGGGGGATTGTCCGTGTGGTGATTCATGCCAAGAGACTACGATGACTGTTGGAGTGGAGCAGGCGTCGGCTCCGTCAGATTTCCCCCAGCATAGGGTCGTTGGCGCCGACGAGCGCCAAGCCGGGGCTGCCGCGTGCTCAATACGTGTCTCGACCTCGGTTTTCGAGCGGATCTGGCGGATCGTGCGGATGCGAGAATACGCTAAGTTCTTTGTTTTCAACGTCTAGCAGTGGTTCGAATCCCACCCTCTCCGCCAAACCTCGCTCACGCCTGCAAATAGACAGCGTGAGCTACGGTTGGCAAGCCACGCGAAGATTGGTCGCGGGTGGCGCGCCGAAGCCTCGGCGAAGGCGGGCCCACCCTCTCCGCCAAGGCACGATCCTTTCTTCTCAACAACTTAGCTTGACGTAGTGGTTCTCGCGGGCGATCGCGGGCAATGCCGCCGAAAATCGCCTCGATCTTCGCCCTCCTGGCGAGCGAAAACAGGCGTGTTCCGGCCACATGGGTTCTTTGCATGGCCACGTGGGTGTAGTGAGAACCCACGGCGCGCAGGACCTCGTGGAACGACCGTCACGGATTCGCGAAATAGTCGCGCGGGCGTAGAATGGCCGCAGAGGCAACGATGATGAACTACGACGAGCGAATCGAGCGCCGCCCGAATGTCGCCGGCGGAGAAGCCGTGATCAAGGGCACGAGAGTTACGCTCCGGACCGTCCTCGCCAGCCTCGCTGAGGGTGCGACGACCCCTGAGATTCTCGAAGACTTCCCGACGCTCACCGAGACAGACGTCCGCGCCGCTATCGCGTTTGCCGCCGCCTCGGCGCAGGAGGATCTGCCCGTCGGCGCAGTGCACGTGCGGTGAGGATCAAGCTCGACGAGAACCTGCCGGCCGGGTTGGTGCCGCTCCTGGCAGCTCTCGGGCACGACGTCGATACCGTTCCGGCGGAGGGCATCGGCGGCGAGGACGACGACGTCGTGTGGCGCGCGGCGCAAGCCGACGGCCGATTTCTGGTGACCCAGGACCTCGACTTCTCGGACGCCCGCAAGTACGCGCCAGGGACCCACCACGGTCTGCTGTTGGTCCGGCTTCCGCAGCCTGGTCGCATTGTCTTACAGGAGAGAGTCGCGAGTCTGTTTCGGACCGAAGCGGTCGACACATGGTCCGGTTGTCTGGTGACAGCGACGCTCAGGAAGGTGCGAGTCAGAAGGCCCGCCTGAGGCCCTTGGGCAGGTCGAAGCAGGCTGGGTGTCCATGTCGAGCAGCCAGGCGCATACGTCGTTGCCAGACCCGGGCGCTCAGGCACTCAGCCAGCATTCGCCGGCAGCGGCCAAGATAGCCCTCTTCCGGTCGCTGTTCCGCGGCCGCGAAGACGTCTACCCGCGGCGATTCGAAAGCTGGAAAACCGGCAGGTCCGGCTATGCGCCCGCCTGCGCGAACGAGTGGGTGCCGGGCATCTGCGAGAAGCCCAGGATCAAGTGCGCGGTGTGTCCGCACCGCCGCTTCCTCCCGGTCACCGACGATGTCATTCGATGGCATCTGTCCGGGCGAGACGCGAATGATCAGCCGTTTGTCGTCGGCGTCTATCCGATGCTGCTCGACGAGACCTGCTACTTCCTGGCCGTCGATTTCGACAAGGCTGGATGGGAAGCTGATGCAGTTGCCTTCGTGTGCGGCTGCCGACGCCTCGGCCTTGCCGCCGCGCTCGAGCGATCGCGCTCCGGGCGTGGCGGACACGTGTGGCTGTTCTTCGAGCAGGCCATCTCCGCCTCGCTGGCGCGCCGGCTCGGTTCGCACCTGCTCACGGAGGCGATGGAAAACCGACCTGACATCGGCCTGGACTCCTACGACCGACTCTTCCCGAACCAGGACACCCTGCCTCAGGGCGGCTTCGGGAACCTGATCGCGCTGCCCCTGCAGCGCGCACCGCGTGACCAGGGCAACAGCGTGTTCGTTGACGACGAGCTTGTACCATGGATCGACCAGTGGGCGTTCCTGGCGAGCGTCCGACGCATCGGTCGTGCAGAGGTCGAATCGATCGTTCAGGACGCGGAACGACGTGGTCGAGTCCTGGGCGTGCGTCTGCCTCCGCAGGAGGACGGCGACGACGAGCCCTGGACGATGGCACCCTCGCGGCATCCGCGCGAGGCGGTGATCGTCGGCGAGTTACCCGACACTGTCGAACTCGTCTGTGCCAACCAGATCTACATCGCCAAGGACGGCCTGAACGCAGGGCTGCGGAACCGTCTCTTGCGGATCGCCGCCTTCCAGAACCCGGAGTTCTACAAGGCACAGGCGATGCGGTTGTCGACGTACGACAAGCCGCGCGTCATCGCGTGCGCCGAGGACCATCCGCAGCACATCGGCATGCCGCGCGGTTGCCTGGAAGACATCCGCGCCGAACTGGCGAATCTCGGCATCCGCGTCGTCATTCGTGACGAACGTGAGGCCGGTCGGCCCATGGATGTGACATTTGCCGGCGAACTGAGACCGGAGCAGTTGGCCGCCGCCAAGGCGATGGCATTGCGCGACACAGGCGTGCTGGCGGCGACGACGGCCTTCGGAAAGACCGTGATTGCCGCATGGCTGATCGCCAAGCGTCGGGTGAACACGCTGGTGCTGGTCCACCGACGGCAGCTCCTCGATCAGTGGGTCGAGCGACTCTCGACGTTCCTTGGTATCCAGGCGAAGTCGATCGGCCGTGTGGCCGGCGGCCGCAAGCGAACCACAGGCGTGATTGATGTCGCCGTCATACAGAGCCTCATCAAGAAGGGCGTCGTCGACGACCTCGTCGCCGACTACGGCCACGTCATCGTTGACGAGTGCCACCACCTGTCGGCGCAGACGTTCGAGTCGGTCGTGCGACGGGCGACGGCCCGGTTCGTGGTGGGGCTGTCGGCCACGGTGGCTCGCAAGGACGGGCATCATCCGGTTGTCACGATGCAGTGCGGACCCGTGCGCTACCGCGTGAACGCGCGCGTCCAGGCTGCCGCGCGACCGTTCGACCACTTCGTCCTCGTACAGCCGACCGGCTTCCGGTCCAGGCGAGCACCTGATCCGGACCGTCGTGTAGAGTTCCAGGCGCTCTATCAGGAACTCGCCGCCGATGCGGCGCGCAATCGCCGCATCGCGGATGACGTGGTCGACGCCGTGAACAGCGGCCGATCTCCGCTGGTCCTGACCGAGCGGAACGATCATCTCGACAGCCTCGAGCAACTGCTTGCGCCCATCGTCCCGCACCTCGTCGTGCTTCGAGCGGGAACTGCCAAGAAGGAGCGGCAAGCTGTTGCCGAGCGATTGGCGACGATTCCCACCAAGGAGGGCAAGGTGGTGCTGGCGACGGGCAAACACGTGGGCGAGGGGTTCGACGATGCGCGGCTGGACTCGCTGTTCCTGACGCTTCCCGTGTCGTGGCGCGGCACGGTGGCCCAGTACGCGGGTCGCTTGCACCGGTTGCACGATGCCAAGCGCGACGTGCGCGTCTACGACTACGCTGACGTCGACGTGCCGATGCTTGCTCGAATGTTCGACCGGCGGTGCCGAGGCTATGAAGCCATCGGCTACACGGTGCTGCTGCCAGCCAGCGCGATTCCTGGGTGGCCGGCTGACGTGACACTTCCGGCGGACCCAGTCTGGAAGCGTGACTACTCGGGAAGCGTCCGCCGGCTGATTCGCGATGGCGTCGACAGCCCGCTGGCCACTCTCTTCGTACACGCCGTTCGCCCTATCTCGGCCGACGCGGACGGAATCGCGAGGACGAGGAGCGCGACCGAGGCGTTTCTGTTCAGGCGTCTCGAGTCGCTTCCCGAGACCCGAGGTCGCTTCGCGTTGAACGCAGCACTGCCGATCGCGTTCGACGGGTTGGGCACGTTGGAAGTCGATCTCTTGTGCGCTGAGGCGAGCGTCGCCGTGGAACTGGATGGCGCTCAGCACTTGTCGGATCCGGCCGCCTATCGACGCGACCGACGCAAGGACCAGCTGCTTCAGGAGAACGGCTACTTTGTCCTACGGTTCCTGGCGGAGGACGTCGGCAAGGACCTCGATGCTGTCCTCGATGCGGTCCTACGGGCGTTGAGCCGTCGGCGAATCTGAGCGCTGGGGGGCTGCTGTCCGGGCACCTCCGGCGCCCTGCCAGCGGGCAATGGCGGGCAAGATCCTCGGCATGTTGGTGCATGGCGGATTCGTGGTCACTGACGGTTCGAATCGCCCGCCGGATGGCCCGCTGGAACTCAGTCTGACATCCCCTTGCGACCGCCTATCGTCGTCGGGGCCGGGCGGGAACCGTCCAGTTCTCCACGTTGAGATCGGTGACCCGCTGGAACTCGGCGGTGTTGTTCGTGACCAGTGTCAGATCGAGCGCGCGTGCATGCGACGCAATCAACAAGTCATTGGCTCCGATCCATTCGCCCCGCCTCTTCAGGTCGGCGCGGATCTCGGCGTAGTGAGCCGCCGCGTCATCCGAGAAGTCGATGACCTCGACGTAGGGCAGGAAGGCCGCCAGTGCGTCCGCATCGTGAGCCCGGCGGGGCGACACCTCAACGCCGTAGAGCAGCTCCGCCTTCGTGATCACCGACATACAGACGTCGCCGACGTCGACTGACTGCAGGCGCTTGAGCACCAGCGGGTGCGACCGCTTCATGATGTAGGAGCACGTGTCCGTGTCCAGCATGAAGCGGGGCATCAGAAGTCCCGATCCTGAACGGGCAGGTCCTCGACGTCGGCCATGAACGCGTCCGACGCCACCGGCGCACACTCGAGGTACGACTTCCAGTTGCGGGGGCGAGGCGACAGAATGACGTCATCGCCAACCTTGCGGATCAGCACCTCATCGGTCGAGAACTGGAACTCCTTCGGCAGGCGCACGGCCTGGCTCCGGTTGGTCATGAAGACCTTGGCGGTTCTTGGCATGGTGAAGCCACCCGAAACCATTATGCCATATACTTATTGTATATGGCGCCGCGTGCTCAATACGTGTCTCGACCTCGGCTTTCGAGCGGATCTGGCGGATCGAGAGGATGCGAGATTCCGCTAAGTTCTTTGTTTTCGATAGCCAGCAGGGGTCCGAATCCACCCTCTCCGCCAGCCTTCGCTCACGCTTGCAAATAGACAGCGTGAGTTACGGTTGGCAAGCCACGCGAAGGTTGATCGCGGGTGGCGCGCCGAAGCCTCGGCGAAGGCGGGCCCACCC
>CAYRAE010000118.1:0-1965 GCA_964422175.1 uncultured Luteitalea sp.
TCTCGTCGCTGGCCGCGGCGTCGGCCGCGGCTTGCGCTGCCTGCAGTCGTGCCGGGGCCTCGGCCGCATGACGGACGCCTGCCGCAGTGATGGCCCGCCTCGCGTCAGCTTCCAGTTCGATCGAACGCACGACCAGTTGCAGGTCGCCGAAGCGCCCGCGCACCAGGATGACGGCCGCCGTCGCGTTCTCCCAATGCGCCAGGACTGCCGATCCGGGTGTCAGCATGTCTGCGTCTCGTACCTGAGTCGTGGCCGGCGCGCCGTACACCGCCGCCACACCCGCAACGAGGTCTGCGGTCGTGAGACCGCTGATGCGTGAGCGGTCGTAGTCGACGACGATCTCGTACAACCGGCCATCGACGAACGCGAACCTGAGCGCCCTGGTGGGATCGGCGTCCGCCGCGTCGGGTCGCGTGTAGGGCGTGCGCCATTCGAGGATCTGGATGGGGGTCGGACCCTCGTGCACCATCGCGACGTCAGACGCACGCGCCCCGCTGACACGCAGGACGTCCTCGATGGTGCTCCCGAGCACGTGGTCCCGATAACGCGTCAGGTTGCCATCCGCCGTCGACACCGCCGTCAACGCAACCGCAAGGCCGATGCCCGCAAGCACACGGCTCCAGCCAATCATGCTGCGCGCGGGCGCGCCCGTCCCCGGACGGAGTGACCGGGCCATTCGAGGACGCCGCAGGCTGGCGACGTGTGGGAGAGGAGACGACAAGGGAGCCATGCCACGAGTGTGCGCCGAGTGGACGCCGTCGCGCTGTCGCACACTGCACAGTCCGGACACGCTCCCTCGATCTGCGGATGTGTCGCTGGGCGGGGGATGCTCACCGCTCCCAGTGGCCACGCGCCACCTGGGCCCAGTACGTCACGGCATCGTCGTGCCAGCGGACGATACGCAGACCGCCATCCTGGGAGACGACGAGGGCGAGCGCTTCAGGGACGGCCTGGCACAAGCGATACGCGGAGCCATGCCGTGTGCCCACGCGATCGGCACGCACCCATTCTCGCGATGTCCCGGCAAGGTCCATGGCATGCGTCACGCGTTGGACGGGAGGCAGGTGTCCTCCGATCTCCGCGCCGAAGCCGACCACGTCGAGGGTGTCGGTCAGCAGCACCGCGCCGTCGACCTGCGACAGTCCGGAGATGAGGCGGGAGTGCTCGAGCAGCGCGAGATCCTGATCGCGACACGTGGTGGCTCGCGCCTTGAGGAACCTGCTCCACGGCGTGCCGGATACCCCGCTCTCGATGGCGAGTTGCCGGACGATGTCGGCGGCAATCGTCTGGGCCCGGCGTCGGCCTCCGTCTTCGGCGAACCCGTACTTCGCGCGTAGCGCGCCATCATCCATGAGCGCGGGTATCCGCGCGGCAGGAAGGACGACCAGCATTCCGCCATGTCGGTCGGCTCGCATCGTCGCCACGGCGCGCCGAAGGACGAGTCCCGCCAGGCGCGCCGAAAACTCCTGCGTGTCGTCGGGGGATGTCGCGCCGACGCCGGCGGCCACGATTGACGCCGACAGCCCCGTGAAGTTCGCCAGTACCACCTGGCTCTCGAAGGCGTCGACGTCAGACGTGCCCAACCGACCGTGATCCAGTTCGGCCAGGGGTGCGTTGCCGAGTGTGACGACGATGTGCCCTGGTCCGGCCACCGAGACGAGGAGCAGGTCACGCGTCTCGTCCGCGGTGTCCGGAAGCCACTGCACGCCTGCGTGCAGCAGGCCCCAGACATGAATGCCCTTCGCCGAGATGCGCACCCCGATCAGCGCGCGCGGCGTCAGCCGCCGGAGCCAGTCTGCGGAGTTCCTGCGCGTCGAGCGACCGGGGCCGCGAGAACAACAGTCGACGCAGTCCTTCTGGGGGCCCGACTGCGTCCGCGAATCGCGACGGGTTGGCAACCGCGAGGCGGAAGGTGACGGGCCGGCCCTCCTCACGCAGCAGGCTGGCCTGGTAGCTGACCGACAG
>CAYRAE010000118.1:2065-8372 GCA_964422175.1 uncultured Luteitalea sp.
GACCTGATGCTCTCGGACGTGCTGGTCACGGGCGCCCGCCACAGGTGCATGACGACCGCGGCAGGCACGACGGCGACGAGCGTCAACGCCAGCCAGCTGGCCAACGACTCGGGTCGTGTCGCGAGCGCGAGCGCGACGAGGATGCTGACCCACGCGATGAACGCCGTGCGCTTCATGTAGGGCAAGGGAAAGGAAGTCATGCCGTCAGTATGGAGACGCGTGCGTATCCGCGCTGTAGCGAATTGCACAGGGCGTCGTTCCCGCGCGATTGGTGGAGACGGACTTTCGTAGGACACTACGCACATGCCAGCGCGGAAAAGGAGACCGGAACGTCCGCCGCCCGCGGACACGCCTCCTGGAGACACGCTGTCGGTCGACGGTGTCGGCCACGTCGACTGGGCGGATACGCACGTGACCCGCGCGGAATACCCGGCCGACGCCACCCTGTTCCGGCAGGGCGATCCGGCCACCACCGTCATGTACGTGGAACAGGGCACGGTCCGCCTTTCGGTCGTGTCCCATGCCGGCAGGGAGGCGGTGATCGCGATGCTGGACGCCGGCCATTTCTTCGGTGAGGGCTGCCTGGCAGGGCAGACACATCGCATGGCGACCGCGTCCACCGCGACGGCGAGCACCGTCCTCGTCGTGGAGAAGCCGGAGATGGTCCGGCAACTGCAGGCACGGGCCGGCTTTGCGGACCAGTTCCTCACGCACATGCTGGCGCGCAACATCCGCATCGAGGAAGACCTGCTCGATCAGCTCTTCAACTCGAGCGAGAAGCGCCTCGCGAGGACGCTGGTGCTCCTGGCGCGCTACGGCGAGCCCGGCATGTCGCATCGCGTGGTGCCGAGGGTGTCCCAGGAGACGCTGGCGGAGATGGTCGGTACCACGCGGTCGCGCGTCAATTTCTTCATGAACAAGTTCCGGAAGCTCGGCTTCATCGAGTACAACGGCGTCCTGAAGGTCAACGATTCCCTGCTGAGCTTCGTCCTGCGCGACTGACAGGGCGCCCGCCGATCACGCGTCACCGGCGCGTCTGGCGAATCACGTCGTTGCGCGCTCGCCGCCATGTGCCTCGAGACTCCGGAACCGTGCGACCTCCGATCGTGAAATACGTGCTGTGGACGACAGCGCTCGTTGCACTCGCGTTCGGGCCGTTCCTGTGGGCCGGGCGCGTGTCTGACGACATCTTCTTCGCGGATCTCTATCGCGTGGGGTCGCTGCGCGCGACGCTGCTCGAACCGTGGCCGCACTCGTTCGGGCAGGCGAGCGCGTGGCGGCCCGTGGTGCTGCTCAGCTACGGTCTCAACGCGTGGCTCACGCCGGGATCCGCCGTCGGCTATCGCGTGCTCAACGTGGTGGTCCACGCCATCTGCGCGTGGCTCCTTGCCCTGCTGGTGCAGCGCCTGACGCGGCGACCACTCGCGGGCCTGGTGGCGGGCGCGCTCTTCGTGGTCCATCCGATCGTCCACGAGAACGTCATCTGGATCTCCGGCCGCACGTACCCGCTCGCGGCGATGTTCGGCCTGGCGCTTCTCGTCTGGACGCTCGGGCGTCGCGAACGGTCAGGCCGCCTGCAGCACGGCGTTGGCGGTGCGTTGCTGATCGCGGCCCTGGCGTCCTACGAATCAGCCGTCGTGTTGCCGGTGGCCCTGCTCATCCTGTTGTGGGCCGACGAGGGGGTGACAGGCTTCGGACGGAGCGAGTTCCGCGCTGCCTTCCGGTTCCTCGCGCCCTACGTCTCGATTCTTGCGCTGTACCTCGCGTTTCGCTGGTTGTGGCTGTCGGATGTCAGCGGCGATGTCACGGTGGCGGCGCGCGCGTCGCAGTGGCAGCCGGGCTCCATGCGCCTGCCCGCGCGCATCCTGAGGAACAGTCTCTTCTTCGTGCTGAAGCTCCTGGACTGGCCCTGGTTCGATCGCGGATCGGACATCAGCTTCGGGTGGCGTGGACTGTCGACGACGGTGGTGGCGATCGCTGCCGTGGGCATCGCGCTTCGCGACAGGCGCACCCGGCGCGCCGCGCTGGCGTGTGGCGCATGGGGGATGCTGTTCTTCGTCCCGTTCATCGCCTACGTGGGATTCGCCGACAGGTTCGGCTACCTGAGCGCCGCATCGCTTGCGGCAGCGATCGGCGTTGCGACAGCTGCGGTCCTCGATCGCGGGACGCGCGTGCTCTCTACCGCATGGCTGGCCGTCGTGGCGCTGGTCTGGACGATGTGGCTGGTCGATCTGCGCGCTCGCGGTCGAGACTGGGTCGAGGCGGGCGTCCTCGTACAGAGAGTCGTGAACGCCGCGCTCGCCGTCGAACCCGGTCCCACCGAACCCGTGGACCTGCATTTCGTGGGCGTCCCCCGCGTGCACGGTTCTGCCGCCGCGCTCATCACGTACTTCCCGCAAGCCGTCTGGAAGGAGTACGACGCCCACGCGAGGACGCAGGTCCACTTCTTCATGTCCTGGGACGACCCCGACACCGTCGTCGAGCGGCTACAGCACGAAACCCACATCCGCTCGTACCGTGTCTACTGGTGGAACGCAGAGGCGGGGCAGATGGAACTGAAAAGGTGAAGGGTACCCTTTACGCTTTGGACTTCATGTCGATCACGAACCTGTATCTGACGTCGCTCGCGAGCATGCGTTCGTAGGCGTCGTTGATGTCCTGCATGCGGATCAGTTCGATGTCGCAGGTGATGTCGTGCGCGGCGCAGAAGTCGAGCATCTCCTGCGTCTCGGGCAGGCCGCCGATGAGGGAGCCGGCGATCGCGCGCCGGCCGAACACGAGGTTCATCACGCTCGGCGAGGGGTGCGCGTGCTCGGGGATGCCCACGAGGACCATGGTGCCGTCGCGCTTCAGCAGGCTGACGAACGGGTCGAGTGGGTGCGACGCGGCGACGGTGTTCAGGATCAGGTCGAAGCTCGCCGCGTGCTGCTGCATCGCCTCGGCATCGCGCGAGATCACGACCTCGTCGGCCCCGAGCCGCAGGCCATCGTCCACCTTGCTCGCCGACGTGGTGAAGAGCACCGTATGCGCACCGAGCGCATGCGCGAACTTCACGCCCATGTGCCCGAGTCCACCCAGGCCGACGATGCCGACCTTCTTGCCCGGACCGGCGCCCCAGTGCTTCAGCGGCGAGTACGTGGTGATGCCCGCGCACAGCAGCGGCGCGGCGGCAGCCTTGTCCAGCGATTCGGCCACCTTCAGCACGAAGCGCTCGCTGACGACGATGCTCGTGGAGTAGCCGCCGTATGTCATCTGCCCCGGCAGGTGAACGTCAGGCGCGCCGTACGTGAAAACGGAACCGCCCACGTCGCAGTACTGCTCGAGCCCGTCGCGGCAACTCGCGCACGTACGGCACGAATCGACGAGGCATCCCACGGCAGCCGTGTCGCCGACGACGAACTTGGTCACGGCGCTCCCGACCGCCGAGACGCGTCCGAGGATCTCGTGACCCGGCACGAGCGGGTACGTCGAGATCCCCCACTCGTTGCGTGCGAAGTGGAGGTCGGAGTGGCACACCCCGCAATACAGAATCTCGATCTCGACATCGTCCGGTAACGGATCGCGTCGCGTGATCGTCATGGGACCGAGCGGCGACGAACTGTCGACCGCGCCATAGGCGGAGGCGGTGGGCATAGGGGAGAAAAGTGTAAAGCCGAAAAAAGAGTAATGGGTAAAGACAGCGAAAAAGGAGAAAGCCTCAAGGGGAAAGGGAAATGCCCGAGGCAAAAGCGCGAAGCGACCGCCCGGCTTTCATCCTCGGACTTTTTCTTTCTCTTGATGCTTCCGCCTTTTTCGCTGTCCTTACCCTTTGGCCTTTCTCTCTCTTTTCCCTTTTCTCCTACGTCAGCCTCCACCCTGTCCTGTACTGCGGCCGTTTGATGAAGCGTTCGGCGTCGCGCACGTTGGTGATGCGCATGGTCTTGTGGTCCCACTCGATTTTCTGGCCCACGCGGTAGGCGACGTTGCCGAGGTGATTCGCTTCGGTGAGCAGGCCCGAGTACGCGAAGTCGCAGGTCGTGGGACCGCCGGTCTTGCAGGCGTTGATCCACTCGGCGTGGTGGCCGAGCGACTTGGGGATGGACTGCGCTGGTGGTGTGTAGCCGGCGAACTTCTCTTCCGGGAGTACGACGAACTTCGAGTAGTCGGCGAGGATCATGCCCTTGTCGCCGATGAAGAGCACGCCGCTGTCCCACTTGGGGATGCCGCCGTCGGTCCAGATCTTCGGCTTGGACGTGCCCTGGTGCCACGTGAGCGAGAGCGCGGGCTGATCGCCGTCGGCGAGATAGGTGTACGTGGCCGACATCGACGCGGGGGCGATCTCCGCGTTGACCGGCGGGCCCGACGCTTCGACGGCTGACGGCCACTTCAACTTCAGCGCCCAGAACGGCAGATCGATCCAGTGGCTGCCGAGATCGCTCATCGTGCCGTTGCCGAAGTCCCACCAGCGGTACCACTTCGGTCCCGGCACGTAGACGTTGTTGAAGGGGCGCGCCGGCGCGGGGCCGAGCCACAGATCCCAGTCCAGCGTCGGCGGCACCGGGTCCACCGTCTGCGGACGCTCCTGGACGAACACGATGTCCTTGGCGGCCGTGGCCTCGGCCTCGCTCGCGTGCCAGCCCCACGCACGGCCGACCCACACGTGGCACTCGCTGACCTTGCCGATCACGCCGCCCTGTACGTGCTCGACCACGCGGCGGTAGTTGTCGCCCGCGTGGATCTGCGTGCCCATCTGCGTGCGGACACCGGCCTTCGCCGCGGCCTCGCGAATCACGCGCGCTTCGTGCACGTTGTAGGTGAGCGGCTTCTCGCAGTACACGTGCTTGTTCAACTGCAGCGCGGGCAGCGTGGCGAAAGCGTGCGTGTGTTCGGCGGTGCTCACGACCACCGCATCGAACTCGCTCGCGTGATCGAACACCTTGCGGAAGTCCTGGAAGCGGCGCGCATCCGGGAACATGGCCGCCGCGCGCTCGACGTTCCTGGTGTCGACGTCACAGATGGCGACGATCTGCTCGCCCGACACGCCCTTCAGGTTCGACCCGCCGCGTCCACCCACGCCGATGACGGCCAGACGCAGTTTGTCGGGTTGAATTGCGGTGCGCCGCACCGCCGCGCTCATCGAGGTGCCGAAGCCGCCGGTCAGCACTGCCGCCGCAGCGCCAGCCGTCGAGAGAAAGGATCGCCGGGAGGGACGAGATCGATTGGACATGAAACCTAATGATACTCGCGCCTGGCACGGACCTCGACGCCGGGACGCGAGACCTTCACCTCGATCCGTCGCGTCCGGCGCGCAGATCCTTCGGCGTCTGGCTGGACGTAGACGAGGCGATAGTACTGCCGGCTGTCCTGGATGATTCGCGGGATGTCCTTCTGCAGGTCGTTCCTGTCGACGGTGAGGAGGCCGCCCGTCTGGTACGCCATCTGGCCGAGACTGCCGAATCGGCGCGCGGCCATCGCGTCGGCCAGCTCCTGCGCCAGCGAGGTGGGCAGTCCGGATCGCGAGGTTGCGAATGCCGCCCGTGCATCTGTCGCGGATTCGCGACTCATGGGGACCGGCTGATCGGCCATGAGTCCACGCGGGTCGACGGCGTAGACGGCCACGTTCGCGGCCGAGGCGTACCGGAGAACGTCCCTGTACGCCTGACGTACGGCCGCATCCTGTCGATCGCGCGGATCGTTCGGAAGTACCGAGTGGCCTTCGCTCACCAGGACAACGGTGCGGCGCTCGCTCGGTCCCTGCCGTTGGAGCACCGCCGCCACTCGGCGCAGTACCTCGAACGTGACGTGCGCGTGGAACTCCGTCTCCGCCGCTTCCCTGAATCGCGTCAACTCGCCGTGGACACGCCCGACGAGCGCGCGGGACGCCTCGCGATCCGTGGACAACTGGTGTACGAGCTCTTTCGAGCCCGTGTTCACGACGGCGAGCCGATCGTGCGGCCCGAGGCTGTCGATGAATGCCCGCGCGAAGTCGCGCGTCGCCCTGGTCTGCGGCGGCGAGATGTGCCGATCGTCGAGGACGAGCACGAAGTCACGGCGCTGCTCCGGGCCTTCCGTCGTGGTCAGGTCGACGAACTCGAACGCCACAAGCGGTTGCCGCCGGCCGTCCTCGTACACCTCGACCTCGTCCATCGCCAGCCCGCGCACCGGCTCGCCGTCACGCGTGACGATCGCAGACACCTCGATCAATGTCGTGCCGGTCCGAAACGTCGGCTCGACCTGTCCGTACGCGGTGCCAGCCCAGAACGACAGTGCGCCAGCCACCATGCCAGCGGACCTCACGAAGAGCGCAACTCTCATCGGGACAATCCTG
>CAYRAE010000118.1:8472-9721 GCA_964422175.1 uncultured Luteitalea sp.
CGTTCATCGCGCGAGACGCGTGGTCAGTCGCGTGCCGACCTCACCCCAATGGAGCGTCCCGTAGTACTGCGATGCGCGGTCGACCGAGCCGTACTCGTAGGTGTTCGGGTCGGTGCCGTCGATGGCGCCGCCCGCGATCTGGTGGGCGAGTTCGTGCACGACCGAGCGGCCGACGCCACGGCCGATTGCTGTCACCAGGCCGTCTCGCGTCACGTCTGGCGGCGCGTGCGTGACGGCGTAGCCGGTCAGCGTCATGAGCCCGACCGTGCCACGGCCGCCGAGCGGTCCGAACGCCAGCGAGGCGCCTGCGGCTCCCAGTGTCGTCGCGCGTGCCGGGATGAAGGCGCGGACCGACACGGTCCAGAACGCCGAGGGTGACGACGTGATGTCCAGACGCATGTCCGCGAAGGCGGCGGCCACCTCTGCGCGCGCCAGCCGTTGGATACGCGCGCATTCGACATCAGTGATCGGCCCACCGATTGAGTGGGCGTATCCCGGCGACAGCCGGCAAGCATCGTCGGCAAACACGACCCCGGCCTCGAAGCGGGTCTGCGAGGCGCGACCCTGTAACAGCAGCCACATCCCGCTGGCCGCGATGACCGCAAGCACGACGGTCACGCCGGAGCGGCTGACGGCCAGCTTGTCGGGCGTCGCTCGTCCTTCCGCCATCGACGGACTCCTCACGAGAACGTGTCGCCGGAACTATACCCGACAGGTCACGGCCCTGGGCCTGATGGAGAAGAGTGTTCACGAACACTGACCGCCGGATGAATCCGGCGGCTACACGTGAAAGAGGGCCGCAACGCACCCGCTGCCCTGGCCTTTGCTCTTTCCGCCTTTCCTGCTTTCCCCTCTTTCCTTTCCTCATTCTGTCCGAAGGCTCGATCGCTGCAGCCGTGGCGGAATGCGCCGTGCGAGGTCGCGCCACATGGCGGGGTCGCCCGAGACGAGCGCGTCGACCTCCGTCGCCGTCAGATCCCAGCCCTGACGCTGCAATGCCGCAATCGTATCGGCCGGTTCGCGGACGAACGCGGTCCGAAGATCTTCGTCCGTGAGCAGCCGCCCCAGCAGACATTCGACGTTGCGTTGACTCATTGCGCGAGCCTCCCTGCCGTGCGCGTGGCCGGGCTCGGAGAGCCGGCCCTACCTCTCAGCCTTTGTGCCCTTCGTGCCTTCAAGCCTTTATGCCTTTAGGCCGTAAGCCGTAAGCCGTAAGCCGTAAGCCGCAAGCCGCAAGCCGCAAGCCGCA
>CAYRAE010000119.1:0-5790 GCA_964422175.1 uncultured Luteitalea sp.
GGCCGACGTGGCGTCGGTGCTCGGCCTCATCGGGCGCGACGTGCTGATGGACATGGCGGAGATCGTCGCCGACGGGCGCGCGTCGGACGTCTTCGCCGCGGTGGGGCGGCTGGTCGAGTCGGGACAGGACCTGAAGCTCGTCGTCCGTGAGCTAACGGGCCTCGTGCGCGACCTGATGATCGTCGGCATTGACCCCACGCGATTGCAGGATCCCGAGCTGTCGACCGACGCGGATCGGCTGCAGGCGCTGTCGGCGCGATTCTCGCGCGAGGATCTGCTGCGCGCCTTCGACGTGCTGGCGCGCGCCGAGCAGGACGTGCGGTACGCGGCCCAGCCGCGCTACCACCTCGAGATGGCGCTGCTGCGGTGGATCCATCTGGGGCACCTGACGCCGATTGCCGACGTGCTCGACGCGCTGGGCAGCGGCCGACCGTTGGCGTCGGGCACCGTGTCGCGCCCTGCGAGCGCACCGTCGCGGTCCGCCACCGCGACGCCTGCGAGCTCGGGGAGCGCGTTGCGTCGTCTCACGCAGACCGTGGACGCGCGACAGGACGCGCGGCCTGCGCTACCGTCGACTCCGGCGGTCCCGCCGGCGCCGCCGGTGCGAACCGAGCCGCCGGCCGCGCCGCCCGTCGCAACCGACCATCCGTCTCCTGCCGCGTCGGCACCGGCGTTGGCATCGCCGGCTCCGTCGAACGGCGGCGAAGGTACCGTCGACGCGCTCATCGAAGCCCTGCGCAAGAGCAACAGGACGTTCTTCGGCACGGCGCTCGCGCGTGCGACGTTCGTGGTCGACGAGGCGGCGCTCGTCGTGTCGGTGGGCGGGAAGTTCGAGCAGCAACGATGCGAAGGTCGCCGGAGCTGGATCGAGGAGACCGCTCAGCAGGTCTTCGGCCGCGCCTTGAAGATGGACGTGCGTGTGGTGGCGCAGGCCGCCGAGGCGAAGGTGGATCCCATGGAGCAGGACAAGGCCCGCCTGAAGGAACAGGCCCTGAAGAGCGAAGCCGTCCAGGCGATGCTCGACGTGTTCTCCGCGGAAATCAGGGACGCGGAGGAGATTACATAGGGCCGGCAACGGGCAATCCGCCTTCGCGCTACGCGCTACGGCGGACAAGCCGGCAACGGGCAACCGGTCAATTCAGATGGAGGCCAGGGGCTTCAGCCCCTGGCGATGGCGGATCAAGCATGAACATCCAGAAGATGATGCAGCAGGCGCAGCAGATGCAGGAGCGCATGCAGCGGCAGATGGCCGAGACGGTGATCGAGGCATCGGCGGGCGGCGTGGTCTCCGTGAAGGTCGATGGCGCCAAGCACCTGCTTGCCATCACGATCGATCCCGAGGCCGTCAGCGCGGGCGATGTGGAGATGCTGCAGGACGCGATCCTCGCGGCCGTGCAGGATGCGCAGCGCAAGGCCGACGAGAAGATGAACAGCACCATGAGCGGCATGCTGGGCGGCCTCAAGCTGCCCGGCATGTGACGCGCCGGCATTGTCTACGCCCTACCCGGAGCCGCTGACGCGGCTCATCGAGCAGCTGCAGAAGTGGCCCGGCGTCGGCGCCAAGACGGCGCAGCGCCTGGCGTTCCACGTGCTGAAGGCGCCGCGCGAGGACGCCGAGCGCCTGGCCGACGCGCTGCGCGACGTGAAGAGCAGCGTCGTGCACTGTTCCATCTGCGCCAACATCACCGACACGGATCCGTGCGTCTACTGCGCGAGCCCGGATCGCGACGGCCGCATCATCTGCGTGGTCGAAGAGCCGGTGAACGTGGTGGCGATCGAGAAGACGCGCGACTTCCGCGGGCGCTATCACGTGCTCATGGGCACGTTGTCGCCGCTGCAGGGCATCGGCCCGGACGCGTTGCGCATCAAGCCCCTGCTCGCGCGCGTGGCCACCGGCGACGTCGAGGAGGTGATCCTCGCCACGAACCCGACCGTCGAGGGCGAGGCGACGGCGCTCTATCTCTCGAAGCTGCTCAAGCCGCTCGGCGTGCGCGTGACGCGCATCGGCATGGGCGTCCCGATGGGCAGCGACCTCGAATACGCCGACGAAGTGACGATGACGCGTGCGCTCGAAGGCCGCCGAGAGATGTGACTATCGCGCACCGCGATCGAGGCCGCGGAGGCCCAGGAACACCACGCCCACGCCGGTCCACACCAGCATGCGCGCCTTGCGTACCACGGCGAGCGTGACGCCGAGGGCCGACGTGCCGTAGAGCACCTGGGTCAGCAGACCGGAACCCGCCTCGTCCACGCCGAGGCGCATCGGCACGAACTTGAACGCCACCTGCACGAACCTGTTGATCGACTCGAGCAGGAACGCGCCGAGCAGCGTGGGCCCCGTGGCGGCAGGCAGCAGCAACGCCACGGTGAGGTACGTCTCCGCCACGCCGAGCACGTGGTAGCTGCACTCGAGCAGCAGGATCGGCAGCGGACGCGAGGGATGTCGTCGCGCGAACGTGTAGACCTGGTCCTCGAACGTGCGCAGCTTGTCGGCGCGCGTCCGCAACGCATCGGGCACGAGCGACAGCCGCTCGAGCCATGCCATGCCGCCGGTGAGCGGACGAAAGCGACCACTTACGAGTGCGGTGGCGAGCGTCAGGAACGCCACCATGCCCGCGAGGGCGACGAGGCTCATCGCCCGCAGCGCCGGCGTGACGTCGAACTCGGCGAGCAGGGCCAGCGTGCCTCCGCCGATCATCGCGGCCACCGTCACGATGTAGAAGAGGTTCTCGACGGCGATGCCGGAGAGGGCGTTCATCAGCGACACGCGATCGCGCACGAACGCGGCCTTGGTCGGCTCGCTGACGAACAGCCCCAGCGGCGTGAGGTTGCCGAGCGCGTCTCCGCTCACGAGCGCCGGGAACGTGTCTCGCAGCCGCAGCGTGTGCGGCGGTTCCGTACACAGCAGCCAGGCCCAGGCGCGCGCCGCGAACCGCAGGCCCGACAGCACGAGGATTCCCAGGAACGCGAACCCGACGCGCCCGAAACCGTCGACGATGGTGTCGAGGCCCGTCTGGCGCAGAGTCCACGCAAACAGCGCAAGACCCGCCACCGCAGCCACGACACCGCCCAGTCGCGAGGCAGCAGGTTGGCGCGAAGCAGGCTCTGGCATTGGATGGAAAAGGGGACGACGGACGGGCGTGCCGCTCCACTATAATGCCGCGATGCTGCCGGCGACGCTGCATGTCCCTGCCGCTGTCCTCTTCCTGGTGGGCGGCGTGCTGTCCTGTTTTCTCGGGCAGCGAACGTTCCGTATCGTGCTCGGTCTGTACGGGTTCGTGCTCGGCGTGCTGGTGGCTGGCTCGGTGGTCGGGCCCGCCGACACCACGCGAGACATCCTGATCCTGGTGGGCGGCGGCATCGGCGGCGCATTCGCGCTCGTGCTCGCGTACTTCATCGGCGTCGCGCTGCTCGGCGCCACGCTGGCGGCGCTCGCCGTGCACGCGGTGGCCGCGTACTTCCGTGCGGAACCACCGGCGCTGCTCGTGGTGGCCTGCACCGTCGCCGGTGCGCTCCTCGCCCTCTCCATGCAGCGCTACGTCATCGTCGTCGGGACGGCGTTCGGAGGGGCCTGGCTGCTGGTGATGGGCGCGCTCGGCCTGTGGCATCGCGAGTCGGTGATGGGCCTCGGCAGTGCCGCCACGGGATGGCAGGCGTATCCGCTGCGCCCCGCGCCTGGCGAGCACTGGGTGCTCGTGGTCTGGCTGCTCCTTGCGGTGGCCGGACTCATCGCGCAGTTCCGTCTGTCGGCGCCGCGCCTCCTGCGCGCACGCTGAACGCATCGCTTACGCGTGTCACCATGGCCGTCTCACGTCGTCACTTCGCTCGATCGCTCGTCGCCGTTGGCGTGCCTGTCACGATGAGGGCGCGGCGCGCTGCTGCTGCCGTTCAGGCGCAGCCGTCGGCTGTCGGCGGCGTCGCAGTGTCAGGACCGCAGTCGCCGGTACTCCTGTTCTCGAAGCACCTTCCCGATCTCGGCTGGCGCGATCTCGGCGCGGCGGTGCGCAGCGCGGGCTTCGATGGCGTCGATCTCACGGTGCGCCCCGGTGGACATGTGCTGCCCGAGCGCGTCGTGGAGGATCTGCCTCGCGCCGTGGCAGCCATTCGCGATGCCGGCAGCATGGTGGGCATGCTGACGACGGGGCTGACGCAGCCTGACGACCCGACGGCGTCACCGATCGTCAGGACGGCGCGCGCGGTCGACGTCCCGCGACTCAAGGCCGGCTATTACAGGTACGCATTCACTGACGTGACGAAGGAACTCGCCGCGGCCACCACGGCGTTCCACGGACTCGTGGCCCTTGCCGCGCAGGCGGGTGTGGTCATCGCGTACCACAATCACTCCGGGTACATCGGGGCGCCGGTGTGGGACGCGCTGCAGATGATCGACGGGCAGCCGCCCGACGCGACGGGCCTGTACTTCGACGTGCGTCACGCGACGGTCGAAGGAGGGCAGGCGGGCTGGCGCGTGGCGGTGCAGCGTGCGGCGCCGCACCTGCGCATGCTCGCGATGAAGGACTTCTACTGGGACAAGGGACGCGACGGCCGATGGCGCGTGGTCGATTGTCCGATTGGCGAGGGGATGGTCGACTGGAAGACGTTCGGCGCTGAGTTGCGCGCCGCGCGGTTCAGTGGCCCGATCTCGATACACGTCGAGTACGACCCGGGCGGACGGACGCCCGTGGAGCAACGCGATCGGATGCTGGAGGCGATGGTGCGCGATCGCACGCGCCTGATGGCACTGCTCGCCTGATCAGCGCTTCTTCTTCGCCTTCGCGCCATCGTCGAACTTGCCGGCCCAGCGCGCGACGCGCGCGAGCGGGGTGCTGTTCAGGCGATAGCGGCGCTGGCGGCCTTCCTTGCGGACGGCGACGAGTCGGGCTTCGAGCAGGAGCCGCAGGTGCTGCGAGATGGCCGGGCGGCTCATGTCGAACGGCTCGGCGAGTTCGTTGACGGTACGGTCACCGGTCCGGAGCAGGTCGAGCAGCGCCCGGCGCGTCGGATCGGCAATCGCACGGAAGACGTCGGTCTGGGCTTGCGCGGTCACGTTCCACACAGTATGGAAGCCCCGGCGGAAATGTCAACGCATGCCTTCCTATTCCGGCAACCGGCAACGGGCAACCGGCAACCGCGTACAGGACGCGAAGGCCGGCAACCGGCCCGCCTTCGCGTTGGCGCGCCGTGGCAGCCACGCGTCTCCCGAGACGCAGGGGCGACGCATGCGTCGCCCCTGCACGCTCCAAGGACCGTTGACCTCCGCTGGACCCGCACAGTACACTGACGACTCGTTGCGCGGCGGTGCGAGCGCAACGCACGCGCGGCACCGCGCGTCCCCCGAGTTCCTCAGTAGCTCAATGGCAGAGCATCCGGCTGTTAACCGGAGGGTTGTAGGTTCGAATCCTACCTGAGGAGCCATTCCCGGCCTTCGGCCGGAATGGCACCCCAGGTCGTCTCAGGCTCGCCTCGACTCGCTCCGCTCGTCGCCGCGAGCTCGAATCCTCTCCAGAGCCAGCCTGCTCACCGTCCGGTGAAGGCGCACCTCCGGGTTCTCCCAGTTGCATTTCCTGCAACGCAGCCAAGCGTCCACGTCGCAGAATCTGCGACTCGAGGCGGACGTCCGTGCGTGCCGTGCGCACCGGTGAATACAACTATTGACGACTATATCTGTTGAGTTGTAGTGTGGTGATCTTGTGAAGACGCACAAGTGGGCTGACCTGAAGAAGACGATGAGCCCTCAGGCGCGGCGAGCAGTCGACGAGCGCGTACGTCGCACGGTGCGACATCTCGACG
>CAYRAE010000119.1:5890-9678 GCA_964422175.1 uncultured Luteitalea sp.
CAGGCGCGGCGAGCAGTCGACGAGCGCGTACGTCGCACGGTGCGACATCTCGACGAGATCCGCCGCGCGCGGGGGATGACGCAGGTTGCCCTGGCGTCGTCGATGGGCGTCTCGCAAGCGCAGGTCGCGAAGGTCGAGCGCCAGGCCGACCTCTACGTCAGCACGCTGCGCCGCTTCATCGAAGCGATGGGTGGCGAGCTGGAGTTCACCGCACGGTTCCCGAACGGTGAGGTCGTGGGCGTGAGTCTGGCTGAATCGCCAGAGGGAGACGGGGCGCCGGTGACAAAGAGCCCCGTAGGCTCGCACCGTGTCAGCTCCGGAGTGCTTCGTCGTGACGGGTGAGGCGATCGAGGCGCCGGCGTTTCCGCGCGCGCTCACCAGCTATCCGTCTTCGCCCGAGCAGACGCTGGGCGGTGAGCTCCTGTCGCGGATGGCGATCGAGCCGTTCAATGCGGTGGCCACGGCCATCTTCGTGCTGGCCATCCTGCACACGTTCGCCGCCGCGCGGTTCAAACGACTGGCGCACCGGGTGCAGCACCGGCGCGACGAGATCGCTCGCGCGCACGGTCGTCCCGTGTTCCCCAGCGTGGCAGCCGGGCTTCTGCACTTCGTCGGCGAAGTGGAGGTCGTCTTCGGCCTGTGGGCGTTGGTGCTGATGACGGCCATTGCGCTGTACGCGGGGTGGGATACCGCGACGCACTACATCAGCGACACGGTCACCTATACCGAGCCGATGTTTGTGGTCGTCATCATGGCGCTGGCGTCCACACGCCCCGTCGTGGGGTTCGCGGAGACTGCGCTCCGTCGCGTGGCCGCGGCCGGTGGCGCAACGCCCGCTGCCTGGTGGCTGGCGATCCTGATCGTCGGGCCGCCGCTCGGGTCGTTCATCACCGAGCCAGCCGCGATGACGATCTGCGCGCTGCTGCTGGCACGACAGTTCTACGATCTGCAACCGTCGGCGCGCTTGAAGTACGCCACACTCGGCCTGCTGTTCGTGAACGTGTCGATTGGCGGCACGCTCACGCACTTCGCCGCCCCGCCCGTGCTCATGGTCGCGCGGCCGTGGGGATGGGACATCCTCTTCATGTTCAGCCACTTCGGCTGGCGCGCCCTCACGGCCATCGTCGTGTCCACCGCCGCGTACTTCCTGCTGTTCCATCGCGAGTTGCGCGGCCTGGCGTCCCGCCCGCCGGAACCCGACATCGAGCCGCCAGACGACGCCGCTACAGGACTGCTGGCGGTGCCGCCGTGGGTCGTGGCGGTGCACCTGGCGTTCATCGCGTGGACCGTGGTCAACGCGCACCACTCGGCCATGTTCCTCGGCGGATTCCTGTTCTTCCTCGGGTTCGCCCGCGCCACGTCTCCGTACCAGAGCCAGCTCGAGCTGCGGACACCGCTGCTGGTCGGCTTCTTCCTCGCGGGCCTCGTGATCCACGGCGGGTTACAGGGCTGGTGGATTGCGCCGGTGCTCGGCAGCCTGGGCGAGACACCGCTCTTCGTCGGCGCGACGATGTTGACGGCCGTGAACGACAACGCCCTCATCACGTATCTCGCCACGCTCGTGCCGAACCTCGGTCAGGAGTTGAAGCTCGCCGTCGTCCAGGGTGCCGTTGTCGGTGGCGGATTGACCGTGATCGCGAATGCCCCGAATCCAGCCGGTCAGGCGCTGCTGGGACGCTTCTTCGGAGACGCGGTGTCACCACTCTGGCTGTTCGCGGGCGCGATCCTGCCCACGCTCGTCGCCGCCGCGGTCTTCCGGCTGCTCTGACCAGGAACGAGCGCGATTCTTGACGCATCCGTCGTTTCGCCGTGTGGAAGGCTGGCCGGATCCGCGGATAGGATCCCGCGGCATGACGATGCGAACGGCGTGCGCGGCGGCGTGGGTACTCGGCCTTCTCCTGACCCCTGCGCAACTGCTCGCGCAACTCGCCGCACCGGCACCGGTGCGTGTGGCGGCGGTCGACGAGATCTTCGCGGCATGGAACACCGCCACGCCAGGCTGCGCGGTTGGCGTAGCCGAGGGCGACACGATCGCGCTGCGGCGCGCATATGGCATGGCCGATCTCGAACACGGCCTCGCCAACACGCCGGAGACGATCTTCGAAGCGGGTTCCGTGTCGAAGCAGTTCACCGCAGCCGTCGTGCTGCGCCTGGCTCGCGCGGGCACGCTGTCGCTCGACGATGACGTCCGTCGCCACGTGCCTGAGCTCCCGACATACGACGCGCCCATCACCATCAGGCACCTGCTCACGCACACGAGCGGCCTGCGCGACTGGGGTAGTCTCGCCGCCATCGCCGGCATGCCACGGGGCACACGGACCTACACGCACGCGCACGTCGTGGATATTTTGCGCCGGCAACGGTCGCTCAACTTCACGCCCGGCACGCGCTGGTCCTACAGCAACTCGGGCTACAACCTCGCGGCCGTCATCGTCGCGCGTGCCAGCGGAGCGACGTTTGCCGACTACAGCCGCGCGCAGGTGTTCGCGCCCCTCGGGCTGACGCACACGTCGTGGCGCGACGACTACGCACGCATCGTGCCGAACCGCGCAGTCGCCTACGCCCGTGGTGACGATGGCACCTATCGGCAGGACATGCCCTTCGAGCACGTACACGGCAACGGCGGCCTGCTGACGACAGTGGGCGACCTGCTCGCGTGGCAGCGTGCGCTCGCGACGGGCCCATTCGCGGGGTCGGCGCTCGCCGACGAGCAGCAGGCAGTGGCGCGCCTGGCCGACGGGCGGGCGCTGCACTACGGGCTCGGCGTGTTCCGGGGCAGCTACAAGGGCGTGGCCGAGATCTTCCACTCGGGATCGACGGCCGGCTATCGTGCGTTTCTCACGTACTACCCTGATGCGCGACTGGGCGTGGCCGTGCTCTGCAACGCCGCCGACGCGAACGCGACGGCCCTCGCCAGACGCGTAAGTGACCTCTTCCTTGGTGAGCGCGCCGATGCGTCGGCGCCTGCGCCGGCGACGCTCCCCGAAGCGCAGGGTCCACTCGTGGCTCTGTCTCTGCCCCCGCGTGACGAGACATGGCGTCCGTCCCGTGTCGATCTCGCGGCGTATGCGGGGACGTACGACAGCGACGAAGTCGAAACGCGCCTCGTCGTCGAAGTGGAGGGCGACGCGCTCGTGGTGAGCCGGCGTCCAGACGCGCGCATCACGCTGCGCCCTGACGCGCGCGACAGCTTCGACGCGCCGGGACTCGGACGCGTGACGTTCCACCGCCGCGGAGACCGCATCGTCGAACTCGGCGTCACGGAGGATCGTGTGTGGGATCTGCGGTTCACGCGGCGCCCGGACGCGCGTTGAGCTGTGTCAGCGCCCGCGCACGAGGCGCGGCGTGAGTCCCACGTGGCGTTTGAACACGCGCGTGAGATGGCTCTGGTCGGCGAAGCCGGACCGCACCGCGACGTCGGCGATGGGCAGTGTGGTGGCGGTGAGCAGCGCACGCGCGTGCTCGACGCGGCGTTCCATCAGGTACTGATGCGGCGCCAGTCCCGTGGCACGCCGGAACATGGCGGTGAAGTGAGACGGGCTGAAGCCCGCCACGCCAGCCAGATCCTCGAGCGCGATCGCCTGATCGAGATGTGCCCGCATGTAGTCGAGCGTACGGGCGTGCGCCGTCGAGGCGCCAGTCCAGTCGCGCGGCGGGTCCGCGATGCAGCACCAGCAGATGCGCCGCGGCCTTCACGGCCGCGGAGTCCTGGTCCTGACCGCTCAACTCACGGTTGCGCTCGACGATCGCGCCTGACAGCAGCGTCCCGCTTGTCGAGAGGTTCAGGA
>CAYRAE010000120.1:0-9536 GCA_964422175.1 uncultured Luteitalea sp.
CAAACATCCCCGTCAATGCGTCAACGTGTAGATGATCTCGTTGATCATCATCCGGTACGCCTCGGCCGTGTGCTGTATGTACCCGGGGTACTGCTCCGCGTTGGACCACTCCCAGCCATCGCCCATGTCGGTGTTCCAGTTGAGGAGCACCATCGCGCGGCCGTTGTCGTCCTCGATGGCCCGAAGCTCCGGCGTGATGCCGCCCTTCTCCCACGTGCGCCCCTGCATGAACGATCCGAGACCGGGGATCTGCGGATACCCGTCGATCTGGTAGAAACACGAGAACACGGGGTGCGACGCGGGCAACGTGATCAGATCGCGTTCAGGGAACACGCGTTTCAGCTCGGTGACGACGTTGGCCATCTCGGCGTCGCCGTGGAAGTCGTCCATCACCGCGGTACCGCCGCGCAGCAGGAACTCACGCAGGATGGGCACCTCCGTCTCCTTGAGCCGCAGCGTGCCCGGCTCGACGAAGTAGATCCACGGGTGGTTCATGAGCTCCGGATCTTCTATTCGCAGGACCGTCGGCTCGCCCACGTCGATCGCCGTCACCGACCGTACGCGGCGCGAGAGGTTCTGCTCGGCGGCGGGGCCATCGATGGCCCACGAGTCGTACCAGTAGCGCGCACGGAACGATGCGGCATTGTGCGCGTCGTACCTGATGCGCGTGAACTGCCAGCGCAACCCGGCGAATCGCGGGTCGGCGTCGTCGCCAATCTGCGCCCACACCTGCGGCCATGCGCCCGACACCAGCAGGACGAGCGCGGCAACGCCGCTCCACGGGACAACGCGGCCGAACGTGCGTCTCGCGGTCCTCGTCATGGGCGCTCCGCTCCCGACGGTGTCTCGATGATGCGCAGCAGCAACTCCTGGGCGCGCTCGTGGCGCGGCGTGCTCTCGAGCGCCTTGATCAGGTGCTGTTTGGCGCGGTCGGGTGCTCCGCTGCGGAGGGTCGCCTCGGCCAGGGATGTGAGCGCCTCGGCGGGATTCGGAGGACCCGCGTCGACTGCCGCCTGGAGCTCGCGCAGCGCGGCAGGCAGGTCGCCGCGCGCCAGCGCGAGATCGCCGAGTGCCGTGTGCGCCGACGCGTCGAACGGGTCGATCTCGATGAGCCGTTCCGCGGCACGCTGTCGCAGCCTCGCGTCTTCCGGATCGCGCGCCTGCACCACGAGCTGTCGCATCGTCTGCGCGGCCGTGTGATCGCGATCGAGCACCTCCACCATGAAGCGGCGGGCCTCGTCGGGGCGATTCTGTCTTGCGGCCACTGTCGCGAGGAGGCGCCACGGACTGCCATCGCCGGTGGCGAACGGCACGAGCGTGGCGGCGCGATCGAGGACCAGCCGTGCGCCGTCCATGTCACCGAGGCGCAGCAGCGGCGTGGCGGCCGCCATCTGCGCGCCGAAATTGCCGGCGTGCTCCTCTGCGAACGCACGCCAGTCCTCCGCACGCGCAGTGCGTCCTGGCGGTGTCGCGTCAATCGCAGTCAGTGCCGGTGCCACGCTGCCGTATTTCGCCTGCACGTAGGTGTCGAACGCCGGCTGGAGCGCAGCCCACGTGAGTCCGTACGCCCGTTTCAGCGCCTCCGCGTCGTCTATCCCTTCGGCATAGCTCCTGACGAACGCCTGCAGCGCCGCATCGCCGTACGTCTCCACGAGATAGGCCACCAGCGTCGCGGCCTGCTGGTAGGCGAGGCTGATGGTCTCGACCTTGGCGAAGCCGCTGTTCAAGTCGGCCAGCGGCAGCAACCCCTTGTTGGCGTGCGCGCGCGCGACCAGCAACTCCGACTCGCGTCCCCATCCGGCTCTCGCGCGCGTTTCTTCGAAGACGGAGATGCCTTCGCTCAACCAGCGCGGCAATCTGTTGCCCGACATCTGCAGCGTGATCACGTGCGCGAGCTCGTGCCACAGCGTCGCCGCCCAGTTGAACGTGCCCGGCGGCCGCGCGCGCGGTGAATCCATCGTCACCACGCGACCGAAGCACGCGCCGAGCGCGCCGACCATCCCCGGCAACCCCATCGTGCGCACCGCGAAGTCGTCGTGTTTGGGAAACACCTCGATGAGGATGGGCCCTGTCGGCGTGAACGCGTACCGCGTCGAGAGATCGGCGAGCGCCTGCTCGGCGAGCGGAACGAGATACGGCTGCAGGACGGCAGCGTCCTGCTCGTCCAGGCGGACGATCATGTTCCGCCCCTCGATCGTCGCGAACGTATCGAGCGAATCGAGAAGGCTCAGCAGGTTGTACGTGACGGTGTCGAACGGGTCGCGCGCGAACGCGGCGTCGAGTGCCTTGCGCGCGTCGGCCTCGTCGCCGGTGCGCAGCAGGTGCAGGCCGAGCGACGCCTGCGCGCGGCTGTTCTGCGGATCGAGCGCGACGGCCTCCCGCAGGAAGCGCACGGCCTCGTCGAAGCGATACCTCCGCGCCACGCGCTCGCCGATGACGCGGGCGACGTCGCCGTTGCGGGGATTGACGGCGAGCGCGCGTGCCGAGAACGCGGCGACGTCCGCGCTCCTGTCTTCGATCTGCGCCAGTGCGGCCGACAGGGCGAGCGCCTCGACGTGACGCGGGTTGACGGCGAGCACCCGCGCGAGCGCCACCTGCGCGTCGTCGCGCTTCGACGCGTCCATCGCTTCCGACGCGAGCAGCGTCCAGGCGTCGGGATGATCCTGATCGATCTCCAGAATCCTGCGCGCGGCGGCTTCGGCCGCCGACGGATTGCTGTCGGCCAGCGAGCGCGCCATGCCGAGCAATGCCGGCACGTACTGCGGATCGGCTGCGAGGGCGACCTCGTACGAGGAGCGCGCCTCGGCCTCGTTGAACTTCTCCAGGAACAGATCCGCCCATCGCGTGTGGATGACCGGATCGTCAGGCGAGAGATTCGCAGCGGTCTGGAAATAGGAATTCGCGAGGCGTACCTGGTCCAGCGCGCGTGCGGCACGCGCGGCACGGCTGACGGCCGCGCCAGTCCGCTGCTGCTGCGCCGCGCGCAGCAGGCCCTGCCACAACGGCATGGCCTCGTCGCGGCGCCCCAGAGACGTGAGCAGGTCGGCCAGCGCCAGCGCGGCTTCGCCCTGCGGTCGTGCCGCGACGGCGTCGCGATACGCGCGCTCGGCCTCGTCATACGCGCCACGACGTTCAGCCGCACGACCGGTCACGTAGGCCCGCCCCCACGGGTCGTCGGCGGCGAGCGACAACGCCTCGTCGAACCGGCCTGCCACGAGGGGAGCCTGCCACGCCGGAACGACCTCGACGGGCGGCTCCGGCGGAGCCGTGGGCTGCACGACCGTCGTCTGCGGAATGATGCGGGGAACGGTGAAGACGGGCGACTGCGCCGACGTGGCGCCATCGAGCAGGCACACGCCGACGAGAGTGACTCCGATGCGGCCGAGGAGCCACATCCCACGAAGGGAGCGTGCGCCCGTGGCGCCTGGCCGCAACATGTGCGCCTGTCCCGGCATTATATGCACACGCTCGCGTCCGGCTCGGCGTGCGCGACGGACAGGCAGGCGGATGCCGGACATATCAGTTGGACGCGAAGGCCCGCGGTTCGGATGGTGTCATGACGCTAGAACACCGGACGCCATGTGAAGTGCATGATCGCGAGGGCGACCTGGAGTCCGAAGCTGGTGAGCAGCACGTGCTGCAGGGGTGCGCCACGCAGCCGCCAGCCCAGATAGATGAACACCGGGAACATCGTCGATGTCACGCGTCCCATGGAGAGGAAGCCGCCCATGAAGAGCGGCGGCAGCACCGTGACGAGCAGGAACGCGCTCCAGGCCCAGCCGAAGCGCCTGCCGATCGGCCAGCTGACGCCGAGCACCAGGAACGTGGCGGCCATGTTCAGCACCTCGATCGCGTGCGCGACCGAATAGCCGTACAGTCCCATCCCCTGCAGATCGCGCCAGCGCTGCAGCGCGAGCACGTGCACGCCGCTGAACTCGCGCCCCCATGCGCCATGCGCCCGCATCCAGAGGAACCACTCCCCCGTGTGCGCGTGCAGGTAGACAGTGAACGCCAGCATCCCGAGCCCCGCACACGCCGCCGTTGACAGCGCGGCCACCAGTGTCTGCCAGCGATGGTCGTCGCGGCGCCACGCGTCGAGCGCCATCAGGCCGAGCGGCACGCTCAGGAGACAGCCGTTCGGGCGCGACAGCCCGGCGATGAGCCCTGCCACGGCGGCCACGGCCCATCGTCGCTGGCGAAAGTGCCAGCAGGCGGCCGTCGCACAGAGCAGGAACAGCCCCTCCGTGTAGACGGCGCCATAGAAGAACGCGAACGGATACGTGGCCGTCAGCGCCACGGCCGCGGTCGCCGCGTCGTCCGAGTCGGTCATCTCGCGCGCGAGGCGGAACAGGTAGACGAGCGCCCAACCGAATGCCACCACCGAGACGAGCCATCCGGCGTGGAGCAGACGCACGAGTCGCCGCTCCGTGAAGACCTCGAAGGCTTCCGACGGATCCTCCGGCGATCCCCAGCGCGCGCCGAGCAGCGCAGCCACCGTACGCACCGTATAGGGATATGCGGGGAAGAACGCGACGTTGGTCTGCGTCTGGGCGTTGCCCCAGTAGTTGTAGCCGTTCTCGGCGATGGTGACGTACCACCCCGCGTCCCACCGGGCCAGCAGATTCCGGAACTCGTTGGACGACTGGCGGAATGGCGGTGCGCCCTCCGGATAGCCGATGACCACGACGGCCATGTACGCGGCATAAACCACCACGAGCCGGGTCGTGACGACCCACGGGAGCGATCGGCGCAACGCCGGATCTCGCGAGATGGCACGCAGGCGCGCCAACGCGCGGTCCCACCACGTCTCGCGCGGCCAGGCGTACGTCCGACAGGCCAGCAGCACGGCCGCCACGAGTCCCAACCGCCACGGGGACTCGGCTGTCAGGCGCACCTCGCCGAATTTGACGCGCAGGCCGCCCGTCAGGAGCGCCGAGACCAGCAGCACCAGCGTGACGAGGATGAGTAGGTCGAGCGCGAGCACCCAGAACGGCCGCCCCCGGCGCGACGATGTCGAACCGAATTGCACGCCCGACAGCCTACTGGAAATTCTGAATTCCGCCCCACTGTCGAGCGATCTCCGGTAACATCCGCGGCACACCGGTTCAGAGGAGGTCCCCAGCATGCGTATCCAGGCATGCGCCGCCACCCTTGCGATGGCAGGCGCGCTCGGAGTGTGGTTGCCAACCGTGTCCGCGGCGCAGGAGAAGCAGAAGTTCCGCGCGCGCGACATTCCACGGCTGATGGAGGAGGCCGACAAGTTCATTGCCGCCAACGAGCTTCCGAAGGCGGAGGCCTATCTCGAGGCCATCATCGAGGTCGACCCGAAGCAGGCGCAGGCCGCATTCAAGCTGGCCGACGTGTGCGAGCGGCAGAACCACCACGACTGCGCGCTGCGCAACTACCAGCTCGCGCTCGCGAGCCTCACTGGCGCGCAGAAGGCAAGGGCGCACGCGGGCCTTGCCGCCGGACATGCGCGGGCCGGACGCGACACCGACGCCGCCGAGCACGCGAAAGCGGCCGTCGACCTGGATTCGTCGCTCGTCGGCGCGCACATCATCCTCGCCGAGTCGCTGGTGCGACTGAAGAGTCCGGATGCCGTCAGCGCCGCCCAGTCGGCTGCGGCGGCCGCCCCTGACAATCCGGCCGCCCACCGCGCGCTCGGTGATGCGCTCGTCGCGGCCGATCGCGCTGCGGACGCCGAAGCGCCGCTGCGACGCGCCATCGAGCTGGATCCGAAACTCGTGGCCGCGCACGTCCAGCTGACGATGATTCTGCAGGCCAGGGGCGACGTCGACGGCGTCATCGCGTCGGCCACGCGGGTGATCGATCTCGAGCCCTCGCGCACCGAGATGTTCGCGCTGCGCGGGCGGGCGCATCTGACGAAGGGACAGGGGGATGCCGCGCTGCGGGACCTGCACGCGGCGGCGGCCGCCGGCTCGAAGGACGCCACGCTCCATCTGGCCATCGCGAAGATGCATCACGAGGGGCGGCAGCTCGATCTCGCCGCGCAGTACTACCAGAGCGCGACGCAACTCGATGGCCAGCTCGCCGACGCGTGGCTGGGCCTGAGCGAAGTGCACGTGGCCCGCAACGACTTCGCCTCGGCTCGCGAGCCCATCACGCGCGCCGTCGGCGTGGCGCCGGGCAAGGCCAACGCGCAGTACCTGGTCGGATTGCTGCGCGAGCAGGAGCAGCAGTACGACGCGGCGCTCGACGCGCTGGCGAAGGCCATCGAGATCGATGCCACGCTGGCCGGCGCCTACCATGCGCAGGGCCGGCTGCTGCGCACGCATCGGAAAGACACGGCCGGCGGCCTCGCGAGCCTGCGAAAGGCCGCCGAGCTCGACGCCGAGAACCCCGCCGTCCTCACCGACCTCGCTGCGGCCCTCTACGAAGGCAAGCAGAACGATCAGGCCGTGGCGATCCTCCAGAAGGTCACCACGACGCCGGGCTACGCCAATCCCATCGGCTATCTGGTGTTCGGCGCCGCACTGATGGACAAGGGCGCGTACGGCGATGCGGTACCGCTGCTGACCAGGGCCGCCGAGCTCGAGCCGAAGTGGGCCGAGGCGCATCGGCGTGCGGCCTGGGCGCTGTTCGGCTCAATCAGGAAGGGATGTCCCTGTGGCGCGGAGGACGAGCAGCGCGTCAGGCAGATGAAGACGCACTTCGATCAGATGGTGGCGCTCGGTGCCGCCGATCCGAACCTCGGAACGCGTGTCAGCGCGCTCGTGGACGGACAGAAGGTGCGCTGAGTCTACCGGTTGCGGGCGCTTGCCAGCAGCCGCAGATGATGCTCGGCGTGGCCGGGGATCAGCCAGGCGAGCGCGCGCACCGACAGGGACGTGTCGCTCGCGAGGCCTCGGCGGTCCGCGACCTCGTCGGGCAGGCCTCGCAGCAGCGTCAGCGTCGAACGGCGCACGGCGTCGAAATCGTCGAGGAGGCCGGAGAGCGTGCGCGGATGGCCCGCGGCCTGCGACGCCCAGGCATCCTGATCGAATCCCGGAAGCGGCGCACCGTCGCCGCGCGCGAACCAGAGCAGGCGGAAGGCGAACACGCGCTCGGTGTCCGCCACGTGGCCCATCACGTCGAGCAGCGACCACTTCCCCGGCGCCAGCGGCAGCGCCGCCGTGTCATCGTCCACGCCGGTCAGGAGCGCACGGTAGTCGGCCGGCTGCGCGTCGAGGCGAGACTGCCACTCGCCGTCGCCGATGCAGTCGACGTAGCGCACGAAGTACGCCCCGCATTCTTCGGGTGCCGGACGCATGGCGAACATGCCGGCATGATACCGCGCGCCGGCCGGCTGGTAGACTGGCCTTTCGGCAGGGTCGCGACGCGAGACGCCTGACGGGGTTCGCGCGTCAAACCTTACAGGGGCCGGCATCGGGCCGGGGCCCCGCTCTTGGAGACGACCACACGTGGCAGACGCCAACGTCCAGGAACCACAGGAACCTCGGCTGCCCTCGCGCCTGCCGGTGCTCCCGCTGCGCAGCACCGTCGTGTTCCCGATGACGGTCCAGCCGCTCGCGGTGAACCGCGCGGTGTCGGTCGACGCCGTCAATCGCGCCCTCGCCGCCGATCGCATGCTCGTGCTGGTGATGCAGGTGGGCGACGCCGACGACCCCCAGCCGAACCAGCTCCGCAAGGTCGGCACGGTGGCCGTCATCCGCCAGATGGCCAAGGGCGCCATGGGCCTGCAGATCCTCGTCGAGGGCGTGTCGCGCGTGCGCCTCGATGAGGTGACTCGCGACGGCAACGTCATGGACGCCGTCATCTCGCCCGCGCCCGAGCCAGACGCCACGGGCCTCGAGATCGACGCCTACCTGCGCTCGCTTCGCGACCTGGTCGAGAAGGCGTTCTCGCTGGCCACGGGCCTGTCGCCGGACCTGCGATCGATCGTGTCGGGCATCGACGAGCCGCTGCGCCTGGTCTACCTGCTGGCCACGCTCATCGACATGAAGCCGGAGGACAAGCAGCTCCTGCTCGAGCAGGATGACCTTCGCGTGAAGCTGAGCGCGATCACGTCGGCGCTCAAGCGCGAGGTCGAGCTGCTCGAACTCAAGGGCAAGATCGAGTCGCAGGCGCAGCAGGAGATGAGCGACGCGCAGCGGCAGTACTACCTGCGCCAGCAGCTCAAGGCGATCCAGTCCGAACTCGGCGAGGAGGAAGGCCAGGAGATCGCGGAACTGCGCAAGCGGATCGACGACGCGAAGTTGCCCGATGCGGTCCTCAAACAGGCCATGCGCGAGGTGGACCGTCTCGAGCGCATGTCGCAGGCGTCGCCCGAGTATCAGATGCTCCGCACGTACCTCGACTGGCTGCTCGAGGTCCCGTGGAGCGTGACGACCATGGACCGCCTCGATCCGCGCGCAGCGCGCGTCGTGCTCGATGAAGACCACTACGGTCTCGACAAGATCAAGGACCGCATCGTCGAGTACCTCGCGGTGCGGAAGCTGAAGAACGACATGAAGGGCCCGATCCTGTGCTTCGCGGGCCCTCCGGGCGTGGGCAAGACGTCGCTCGGCCAGTCGATCGCACGCGCGATGAACCGCAAGTTCGTGCGCATCTCGCTCGGCGGCGTGCGCGACGAGGCGGAGATTCGTGGGCACCGACGCACCTACATCGGATCGATGCCCGGTCGGCTCGTGCAGGCCCTGAAGCAGGCCGGCTCCATGAACCCCGTGTTCATGCTCGACGAGATCGACAAGATGCAGCCCGGTGGCTTCTCGGGCGATCCGGCGTCGGCCATGCTCGAAGTGCTCGATCCGGCGCAGAACCATACGTTCCGCGACCACTACCTCGAAGTGCCGGTGGACCTGTCGAAGGTGCTGTTCATCGCCACGGCGAACAACCTGTCCACCGTGCACCCGGCGCTGCTCGATCGCATGGAGATCATCGGCCTGAGCGGCTACACCGAGGAAGACAAGGCGCACATCGCGCGGCGATACCTCGTGCCGCGGCAGATGAAGGAGCACGGCCTGCCCGAGGACGGGCTCGACCTCACCGACGGCGCGCTGAGCCGCGTGATCCGCGAGTACACACGGGAAGCCGGCGTACGCGGGCTCGAACGACAGATCGGCACGATTGCGCGCAAGCTGGCCGCGCGAGTGGCAGGCGTGGATACGGCGGCGACACCGGGCACCGGGCAGGAGGAGCCGGCAACCGGCAACGGGCAACCGGCAACCGAAGCGGGCACCGGGCACGGGGCACCGGGCACCGGACAGGAGGAGCCGGCAACGGGCAACCGGCAACCGGCAACCGGTCGGGAAGAAGCGGGCACCGGGCACGGGGCGCCGGGAACCGAACAGGAAGAGCCGGCAACCAGCAACGGGCAAACGGCAACGGGTCGGGAAGATCCGGGTGTGCCGGAAGCCTCCGACGCGACTCCGGACGCAGGTGCCGCGCCGGCACCATCGGTGGAGGTGCCCGTGACGCCGGTGGTCGCGCTCGAGGCGCCGTTCGTCGTGGACGCCGCAGCCGTGCCCGAGTATCTCGGGCCGCCGAAGATCAAGAACGATGCGCCGTTCAGGCTG
>CAYRAE010000121.1:0-5037 GCA_964422175.1 uncultured Luteitalea sp.
CCCGTGATCGTCAGCGTGAAGCGATTGCTGCTCGCCATCGCGGCGCCGACGTTGACGCCGAGCGTGCCCACCTGCAGCGTGGGCATGACGTGGAGCCCGACGATCGCCGCGGGAGCGGGACCGGCAAAGACGCCATCGTCGAGCATGCGCTCCGCGCCGGACTTGCCGCCGTCGGGGTCGCCCTCCTCCGCCGGCTGGAACAGGAACACGACGGTGCCCGGGAGATCGGCTCGCATCCCGGCCAGCACCTCCGCCA
The DNA here is from genome assembly GCA_964422175.1 of uncultured Luteitalea sp. GTDB lineage: Bacteria > Acidobacteriota > Vicinamibacteria > Vicinamibacterales > Vicinamibacteraceae > Luteitalea. The sequence continues at coordinate 257 of CAYRAE010000121.1, forward strand.
CGCCGAGACCGATCGACACGTGCGCGTCGTGCCCGCAGGCGTGCTTCACGTTGGGGACGGTCGACTTGTACGGGACGTCGATCAACTCGGGGATCGGCAGCGCGTCCATGTCCGCTCGGATGCCGACGACCTTGCCCGGCTTGCCGCCCTTCAGCACGCCCACCACGCCCGTGACGCCCACGCGCTCGCGCACCTCGTCGAAGCCCAGCGCACGCAGGCGCTCCGCGACGAGGGCCGCCGTGCGCGTCTCGCGGAAGCCGAGCTCCGGGTGCCGATGGATGTCGCGCCGCGTCTCGACGAGCCTGGGCGTGAGCGCCGCGGCCTGCGACGCCACCCGCTGCCTGACCGCGGCGGGCACGCTGATGTCCTGTGCCGACGCGACGGCCGGGAGGACCGCGCAGCACGCGAGCGCCAAGAGGGACCGTACCGTCATGCCGCCAATCCTATCAGCCCGTGGTGGAAGCCCCGCTGCGGCGGCGCTCCAGGCCCCGGTGATCCAGAATACGTGTCATGAATGCGGACTGGTCCTCGCGCGCGGTCACGGCAGATGATGCCGTGGCCGGCATTCGCAGCGGGATGAAGCTATTCGTTCACGGCGCGGCGGCCACGCCGACCACCCTCCTCGAAGCGCTCGCGCGGCGCACCGATCTCGAGGGCGTCACCGTCTATCACCTGCACACGGCGGGGCCTGCCCCGTTCGCGGCGCCCGAACAGGAAGGCCGCTTCAGGTCCGTCTCCCTGTTCACAGGCGCGCCCCTGCGAGGGCCGATCGCCGACGGTCGCGCCGACTACGTGCCGATCTTCCTCTCGGACATCCCGGGGCTGTTCCGGCACGGCCGCGTGAAACTCGATGCCGCGCTGCTCTCGCTGTCGCGGCCGGATCGCCACGGCCTGTGTACGCTCGGCACGTCGGTCGACGCCGCGCGCGCGGCGGCCGACACGGCCGCGCTCCTCATCGCGGAAGTGAACGCGCAGATGCCGCGGACGCGAGGCAACGTGGTCGTGCCGGTGAACCGGCTCGATGCGTTCATCGCCAACGATCGGCCGCTGCACGAACACGCGACGGCCCCCGAGACGGATGTCGAGGCGGCCATCGGCGAGCTCGTCGCGGATCTCGTGGAAGACGGGTCCACGCTGCAGATGGGCATCGGCGGCATCCCCGACGCCGTCCTGCGCCGCCTCGGCAACAAGGTGGACCTCGGCGTCCACACCGAGATGTTCTCCGACGGTCTCGTCGACCTTCAGATGAACGGCGTCATCACGAACCGGCACAAGGTCGTCCACCCGAACCGCACCGTGACGTCGTTCGTGAACGGCACGCGGCGCCTGTTCGACTTCGTGGACGACAACCCGCAGGTGGAGTTCCACCCGTGCGATCGCACGAACGACACGGCGTTGATCCGGCGCAACCCGCGCGTGGTGGCGATCAATTCGGCGATCGAGATCGACCTCACCGGTCAGGTGTGCGCCGACTCGATCGGCTACCGGATCTTCTCGGGCATCGGCGGACAGATGGACTTCATCCGCGGTGCGGCACTCTCACCTGGCGGCAAACCGATCATCGCGCTGCCCTCCACTGCGGCCAAAGGCACGCTCTCCCGCATCGTCGGATCGCTGAAGCCTGGCGCCGGCGTGGTGACCACGCGCGGGCACGTCCACTGGGTGGTCACCGAGTACGGCGCCGTCAATCTGCACGGCGCGTCGATCCGCGAACGGGGCGAGATGCTGGTCGGCATCGCCCACCCGGACTTCCGCGGCGAGCTGCGGCGCACGCTCGCCGACATCCGTCGTGTCTGACCCGCGAACTCCCATGACACACACGTCCTCGGTCCGCTCCATCCAGTCGTCAATCACTTACGCGATCGCCGCGAGTGCGTGTGCGTGCACGGTTGCGCTCGCCGCCGGATGCGCGGCGTCGCCGTCGGCTGAGCACACCGCCGCGCAACAGGGCGGAGACGCCGCCGCGCGCGTGGAACGGGTGCTGAAGGCATCGCCCGTGTTCGACGGCCACAACGACCTGCCGTGGGAGATGCGGCAGCGCGTGGCGTACGACTTCGATCGCATCGACGTCGCGCAGTCGCAGCCGCAACTCATGACCGACATCCCGCGCCTGCGCACGGGACAGGTCGGCGCGCAGTTCTGGTCCGTGTACGTGCCCGCCGATCTGCAGGGCGATGCCGCCGTGAGCGCGACGCTCGAGCAGATGGACGCCGTCGTCGAGATGGCGCGGCGCTATCCCACGGTGTTCACGCTGGTGCGCACGGCCGACGAGGCGGAGCGCGCGATGCGCGACGGACGGATCGCGTCGCTGATGGGCGTCGAAGGCGGCCACTCGATCGACAGCTCGCTCGCGACGCTGCGCATGCTGCACCGGGTCGGCGCCGGGTACATGACGCTGACGCACTCGCGCAACACACCGTGGGCGGAGTCGACGGCCGCGAACCCGAAGATCGGCGGGCTGTCGGCGTTCGGCGAAGAGGTCGTCCGCGAGATGAATCGTCTCGGCATGCTGGTGGACCTGAGCCACACGTCGCCCGACACGATGGCTGCCGCGATCCGGGTGGCGCAGGCGCCTGTCATCTTCTCGCACTCGAACGCCCGCGCCCTCTGCGACGTGCCGCGCAACGTGCCCGACGCGATCCTGCAGTCGTTGACCGGCAACGGCGGCATCGTGATGGTGACGTTCGTGCCGGGATTCGTCTCGCAGGACGTCGCCGACTACGGTGCACGCCTCCAGGCGCAGGCGCAGTTACTGCAGGCACGGCACGGCGGCAACGCGACGGCCGCGCAAGCGGAGATGGACGCGTGGAAGCAGGCCAATCCCGCGCCGCGCGCCACCCTCGTGCAGGTCGCCGACCACATCGATCACATCCGCAAGGTGGCGGGCATCGATCACATCGGGGTCGGTGGCGACTTCGACGGCATCACGTCGGTCGTGCAGGGACTGGAGAACGTGAGTACGTATCCGGCGCTGTTTGCGGAGCTCGCGCGGCGCGGATACTCCGACGAGGACCTCGCGAAGATCGCGAGCGGCAACATCCTGCGCGTGATGCGCGGCGCCGAAGCTGCCGCGGCGCGTCTGCAGCAGAACGCGCCGGCGCCATCGATCAAGACCATCGAGTCGGTCGACGGCGTGACCAAACGCGGCGTACCCGTCGCCGCGCGTTGACGTACATACGGGCTCGTGAAGGTGTAGCCGCCGGATGTCATCCGGCGGGCGGCGATCACTGACTGCCGGACAAGTCCGGCAGCTACACCTTTGACGTGGCGGCCGTCATTCGTCATTCGGCATTCGGCATTCGGCATTCCACCGGCCCGAGAGGGCCGGCCGTGGGACTCCAGCCGTCGAGAGCCGCGTCCAGGGACGTCGCGGCTGGCACGCCGAGCCAGGGCAGGACGAGGCCCCACACATCGGCGGGCGTGGCGCCCTCGTCGCGCAGCGCGCCCACGTGCGCCGATCCGTGCGATTTCGAGAGCTTCCTGCCGTCGGCACCGAGCACCAGCGGCGTGTGCAGCCAACGTGGCGGACGCGCACCCAGGGCTCGCCACAACTGCACCTGCACCGCCGTGTACGCCAGCAGATCGCTGCCACGCACCACATCGTTCACACCATCGGCGACATCGTCGGCCACCACGGCCAGGTTGTACGACACGAGGCCGTCGCTCCGCACGAGAATCGGATCGCCGAACGCGCGCGGGTCGGCCCGTTGCGCACCCCATCGTCGATCGACGAACGTCATCTCGCCTGGCTGCAGGCGGAACCGGATCGCGCCGTCGGCGTAGTCGTGCTCCGCGCAGTTGCCCTGACATCCCGAACCGGGTGGTAACGGTGCGGCGCGCATCGCGCGCGTACACCTGCAGCGATACGTCCGCGGCTCGAGTCGCGCGAGCGCCTGACCGTAGTCGCGCCGAGACTGCCGCATCGTCTCCTCATCCCACGTGAGCCCGAGCCAGGCCATGTCGTCGCGCAGCGCCTGCTCCACCTCGGGTCGCGCCCGCTCGCTGTCCACGTCTTCGATCCGCAGCAACAGCCGTCCGCCGGCCGCGCGCGCCGACAGCCACGCCCCACCGAACGCACACACGTTCCCCAGGTGCAGCAACCCCGACGGCGTGGGCGCCAACCGACCGACGATCATCAGGACACGATACAGCTCAACCGGCAACCGGCAACCGGCAACGGGCAACCGGGAGGCGATCGGCCGGGCTCGGAGAGCCGGCCTACCTTCCGCAGCGGGAAGCAGCGCCGGCAGCGTTGGACGGCGTAGGTAGGGCCGGCTCTCCGAGCCCGGCCCAGAAGGAACCCTCGCGATGGTGTTCCGAAGGGCGAAGGCCCATGGCCCAAGGCCCGCCCTTGAAGGTCCAGGGCCTGTGGTCGATCGTCGTACGATCGTCGCCATGCCCCGACTGACACGCATCTACACGCGCAAGGGAGACGATGGGACGACGGGATTGGGGGGTGGGCAGCGGGTGGCGAAGGACTCGTTGCGCGTGGCGGCGTATGGCACCGTCGACGAACTGAACTCGTCCATCGGCGTCGCGCTGGCAGGAGATCTCGTGCCTCGGCTCGCCGAAGTGCTGTCCGTGATTCAGAACGAGCTGTTCCACCTCGGCTCCGACCTGTGCTTCCTCGAAGAGGACAAGACGCGGTTCGCGATCCCGCAGATCGCGCAGCGGCACGTCGATGCACTCGAAGGACTGATGGACGAACTCAACGACGTGGTCGGGCCGCTCGAGAACTTCGTGCTGCCCGGCGGTGCGCCAGGCGCGGCGCACCTGCACGT
>CAYRAE010000121.1:5137-9522 GCA_964422175.1 uncultured Luteitalea sp.
TGCGGCCCATCTCGGGGACGATGTCCTTCACGAGACTGAGGTGGTTCCGGTACAGCACGTCCGTGGCGTTGTCGAAGCGCGCCGAGACGGTGTGCAGCAGCCGGCCGGCCTGCACCGAGTACGCACCGAACAGGCGGAGCGTGGTGTAGCCGTCCGTCGGCGTCTCGACGTCGAACGTACGGCGCTGCGCACGCGCGGTCAGGACCTGGCCTCCAACTTGCCACGCGTTGCGGTGGTACTGCAGGCCGCCGATGATGCGCACGGGCGGGATGCGGGGCAGCGGATCGCCGGAATCGCGCAGCGTCCCGCGCACCGAGTCGAGACCGAGTTCGAGGTGAAGCCCCGCGCCGAGGTCGATGTCGGCGTGCGCTTCCACACCCTGCAGCCGCGCGTCGCGACCCACGAACTCGACGAACGGCAGGTCCTCGTCGTGCCCGTGCCCATGCCCATCATCGTCATGATCGTGGTCGTGGTCGTGATCGTCACCACCGCCGAACCGCGCCTCGTATGCCTCTTCACTGAGCGGGCTGCGGAAGATGTAGTCGTTGACCGTGTTGTTGAAGTACGTGATCTCGGCAGACACGCGCTCGAGACGCACACGATAGGAGACGTCGAGGCCGTACGCGATCTCCGATCGGAGATCGTCGTTGCCGACCTCGAACGAGAAGTTGCCGGCGTGCAGGCCGTGGAAGTAGAGCTCTTCGAGCGCCGGATTGCGCGCGGCGCGCGCGAAACTCACCGCCAGCGTGCTCCGTTCGGTGGGGCGCACCAGCGACCCGACTGAGAACGACACGTTGTTGAACGTGCGCGGCCGGAGGCCACCCTCGGGCTGGTAGTCGGCGCGATCGAACCGTGCGCCGAACTGCACGGTGGCGTGCGACCACGACAGCTCCTGATAGCTGAAGGCCGAGAGCACCTTCTGGTCGACGGGCGGCGACAGCGCTTCCGCGCCATCGGCCGAGAACCGTCGCGCGTAGCCCGACACACCCACGGTGCCCGTCAGACGACCGACGGGACGATGCATGGCGCGCACGTCGACGTCGACCATGTCGTTCTTGAAGCTCGTGTCCACCTCCGAGCCTTCGAGTTCGTCGTGGCGATAGCGGTGATACGACACGGCGCCGCGCACCGACGAGAACAGTCCGTCGAGATTGCGCGCTTCGCCGCGCACGCCATACACCTGCCGCCGCGGCGTGAGCGAGATCTCGCCACCCTCGATCACGGGCACGCCGTACTTCGTATCGTCGATCTGCACGCCGGCCCCGACGTAGCCGTGCTCCGACGTGCGTGACACACCGATGTTGGCGAACGCGGCGCGCGACTGCGTGTTGTCGACCTTGCCTTCCGGCGTGTCGTATTCGCCCGCGCGACGGCCCGACGCGCCGATGTTCATCGCCCACGCGCCGTTGCCGACCGTGAGGTCGCCGGCCACACTCGCCTGGCTGGCATTGCTCGCCACATCCACCTGCGTGGCGCCCGTCACGCGCGTCACGGGCGCTGTCGGGATCTGATTCGAGATGACATTGACGAGACCGCCGATGGCGTTGGGTCCGTAGAGCAGCGTCGCGGGACCGCGCACCACTTCAATCTGCGTCGCCGCGGCCGGATTGATCGGCACGCCGTGATCGCCCGACTGGCTGGAGAGATCCGCGGTGCGCTGACTGTTCTGCAGGATCAGCACGCGGTCACCGTCCTGCCCTCGGATCACAGGACGCGAGGGGCCCGGACCGAGCGACCGCTCCGACACGCCGGGCTCGTTCTTCAACAGCGCACCGAGCGACCCATCGGTCTTCAGATCCAACTCCTGTCCCGACAGCACGGTTGTCGGCTGGTAGGACTCGAAGGGATCGCGTGGCGCCGGGCCTACGGTGATGGCTTCGGCATAGTGGAGATCGTCCTGCAGCACGAACTCCAGCGGCGCCACCGGGCCCGTGAGCGCAACCTCGTGTCGCACGGGCAGGAAGCCCGGCACGCTCGCCCTGACGTGGATGACGCCAGACGCGGGCACGGGCAGGACGAAGGCGCCATTCTCGTCGGTCACCACGACGGTGCCGCGCTCTTCGAGAGTGATGGTGACGCCGGGCAACGGCGTCCTCGTCTCGCCCGCGACGACGGTGCCGCGCACCTCGTGCGGCGACGGCTGCGCCGATGCGAGACGTGGAAACAGGGAGACGACCAGCAACAGCGTGAGGACACGACCGGTCCACGGACGCCGCACGGCCGCCGAAGCAATGCCAGAGCACATCATGAGGCGAACACTCCACGCAGGGCGATGAACGATCACCGCGAGCGGGTACGCCACGGCGACCCGCCGGTGCCGGCGACTGCGACGCGGCACCAGAAACCTGTATTCGAGGATGAAGGCGCGAACGGCCGGCGGGATGCCGGTCAGGCGCGGGCGGGAGGTGCGCGGGCGGGAAGGCCGGCGCGCACGGCGGCGCGCGGCGCGGCGGCCCGAGAGTCGCTCCAGCTGACTGCGGATCTGCCCGGCGCGACGAGAGTCGCGACCGATTCGAGGCACCCGATGTTGACTGACGAGGCTGCCTGACAGAACAGGCACGACCCTTCCTGCGCCCCGTCGGGCAGCGCACCGGGTGCGATGCCATGGTCGGCAGGATCGTGGACGATGCTGAGGACGTGCGTGTCCTCGCCGGCGGCATGACCGGAGAGAATCAGGCCCAGCGGGCCGGCGGGTCCGAGGACCAGCAGGCACACCAGCCACAGCGCCCGAAGCCGGGTCGCCAGCGTCACGACCATCCGTTCAACACTGACACCGGGCCCACGGCGCGTCAAGAGGCGTGCATTGCGGTGGCGCTCGCAGACACGCGATACTTGTCGATTCCGTGTCTCGCTTCCTCGATCCCGCGCTGTTTCGGCCCGTGACGGCCGCGTGCGTCCTCGGTGGCGCGCTGCTGGTCGCCGCCGGATGGACCGTCACCGGGGCATTCGTCCTTGGTGTGGCCCTTGGCGTGGGCCTGGCGATCCTCCGGCCCGTTGCGTTCGCCACGGACCGGCGCGACGCGGACGACACGGCGTCGGCGGCACTCGTGGAGACGCTGGCTGGGGCCATCGACACCCAGCACGATCCCTCGGGACGACGTCTGCATCGGCGTCGATCGTGGGCCGTGGCGCTCGCCGAAGCGAGCCGCCTGCCGTCGGCCGACGTCGACGCCCTGCGGACCGCCGCCCTGTTGATCGACGTGGGCCAGCTCGCGGTCCCGGCGCACATCCTGACCAAGCCTGGTCCCCTTTCGGTCGAGGAGTTCCACAAGATCCGCATCCATCCGCAAGTGAGTGCTGACCTGATCGCGGGCCTGCCGCTGCCGGATTCCGTCGCCGCGTTCGTCCGCTCGCACCACGAACGATGGGACGGCAAGGGCTATCCGGAGGGTCTGCAGCGGGATGCGATCCCAGCGGGCGCGCGCGTGCTGGCCGTTGTCGACCACTACGACGCGCTGGTGAGCGACAGGCCGTATCGCGAGCGGCTGACAGGAGAAGCCGCGACGGCCGTTCTGCGTGAAGAAGCCGGCACGTCGCTGGACCCGCAGCTCGTGGAGCGGTTCATCGCGCTCCTGCCCACGCTCGATGGCGCCGCGCGCGAGGTGCCCGCCGGGCAGTCGCTCGCGTCGATCGCGTCGGCCCACCGCGAAGACGCCGCGCTCTTCGAGATCTCGCAGGGCATCTCGGCGGGCCTCGGCGTGGACGGCACGGCGCGATTGCTCGCGCGCCAGCTCCGCCGCGTGATTCCGTACTCGAGCGTGGCGCTGTATCTCTACGACAGCGCGTCGCGGGTCTTCACGGCGGTCTTCGCCGAAGGCTTCGACGCCGAGCTGCTCTCCGCCGTGCGCGTCGGAGTCGACGCGGGCGTGTTCGGACAGGCGGTCCGCGAGCGGCGCGCGGTGGCCAACGCGGATCCGCAGGCGTACATCGCCGGGACGGCGCACGAAGTCACGCGGCTCCGATCGTCGATCGTGTGCCCGCTCCTTGGCGAGCGGAACGATCTGGTGGGTGCGCTGGCCGTCTACCACGTGACGCCGGAGTGCTACACGTCAGACGAGTGCCGGCTGCTCGAGATGGTGGCGCGGCAGGCAGGTCCCGCATTGAGTCACGCGCTGCAGTTGTCGCGCGCGCAGGCCGAAGCGCTCACCGATCCGCTGACGGACCTGCCGAACACGCGTTTCCTGTGGATGCACCTCACGCAGGAGCTCGCGCGCGCCGGACGGCAGGCGTCGCGTCTCGCACTGCTGCTCCTCGACGTGGACGACTTCAAGTCGCTCAACGACAGGGAGGGGCACCAGGTCGGCGATGCCGCGCTCCGTGAACTGGCGATGGTGCTGCGCCAGGCCGTGCGTCCGTACGACGTCTGCGCGCGTTACGGCGGCGAC
>CAYRAE010000122.1:0-7052 GCA_964422175.1 uncultured Luteitalea sp.
CGCATGTACGGCGAGACGATCGCGCGCATCACGAGCAGCTTCCCGCACTGGTTCTGTCCGACGCTGACGACGTTCGCCGACCGCGTGCCGGAACTGCCCGTCGATCAGCATCAGTTGCTGGCGCTCGTCGCGCCGCGCGCACTGCACGTCGGAAGTGCGACGGAGGATCGGTGGGCCGATCCGCGAGGCGAGTTCCTCGCCACGCAGGCCGCCGACGAGGTGTGGACGCTGCTCGGCGTCCCGGGCCTCGGCGCCGCGCGCATGCCCGATGAGGGTCCGGCAGTCGGCCGGCGCGTGCGGTACCACATCCGCCCCGGCGGTCACGACATCACGCGCGTGGACTGGGAGCAGTACCTCACCACCGCGAAGTCGGAGCTGTAGGCCGGGCCGGCCCCATCACACCACGTCAGCGGACGATGAGCTCGCCGCGCATGTCGGCGCAGCCACTGTCGGTGCGCATGCTGCAATAGAACGGGAAACGGCCCACTTCGTCGGCGCGGAACTCGAACGTCACGCTCTCGCCGGCGGGGATCCGCTTCTGGATGCGGTACGCGTCGACGGTGAAGCTGTGCGTGATGTCTGCCGACGTGATGGTCAGGCGCACGATGTCGTAGCGCCGCACGTCGAGCACCTCGGGCTCGAACACGTACCTGCGCGCGGTCACGGCGAACGAGCGCCGGCCGGCGGGTTCCTGCTCCGGAGGCTGCGCGCCAGACACCACCACAGCGGCGACGGCACCAAGCCACTCCCGTCGCGTCGAGCGCGATTCCGTCATGGCTGCAGTTCCAGGCGCGACGTCAGTCGCGCGAACTCCCGAGCGAGGTCGGAGGATGGCGTCGCCCGCGCGTACCGTCCCCGCGCGCTCGCCAGCAGATCGCGCGCCTCGCGTGCGCGCCCGGTTTCCACGGCGGCATCGGCGAGCACGAGTTCGGCGGCGGCCGTCGCGGCGGTGCCGCCACTCGGCGACGCCCCTGCATGATCGAGGATGACGCGTGCCTCGCGCGACGCCTCATCATGCCTGCCGAGCCGAGCGAGCGTGCGCGCCAGCCGAGACCGCGTCTCGAGCGTCTGCGGGTGCGACGGACCCAGTGACGCCGCGTGGATGGTCAGCGCCTGCTCGAACAGCGGGAGCGCCGTATCGGGATGTCCGGCCTCGACCTGCGTCACCCCCAGATGGAACAGCGTGGTGCCGATGCGCGGACTGTTGGGCGGCAGCAGCGCGCGCCTCAGCGCGAGTGCGCGTTCCAGCTGTCCCGTCGCCTCGTCGAAGCGACCCTGCGCCATGACGCTGCGCGCCAGGTTCGTCAGGCCGAGCGCCACGAGATCGTCGCCTTCCGCGCTGGCGCCGACGGTCTCCCAGATCGCCACGGCCTGCCGCTGGAGCGCCTCGGCGTCGGCGAACCGCGCCTGCGCGAGCCGTACCAGCCCCATGTTGTTCAGCGTCTCGGCGATGTCGCGATGCAGATGCGGAAGCTCCCGCTCACGTATTGCCAGCGCTTCTTCGAGTGACGCGATCGCCGCAGGGAGGTGGCCCGCGTACCGGCGGACGTCGCCGAGTGCGTCGAGACTCTCCGCCAGCACGAGCGGCGGTCCGGTGCGCCTGAGATCGACAGCCTTCGCCGCCAGCGCTTCTGACTGCTCGTAGCGTCCGAGCTGCTTGTGGACGTCCGCCAGCGACTGCAGCAGTTCCGCTCGCACGTCAGGCTGGTCCGCCAGGTCGGTTTCGAGCCGCGTCGCGGCGCGTTCGAGCATCTGGTCGGAGGTGAGAGGCGCGCCGAGCGCGAGTCGCGGATCGGCCTGCCCGAACATGTTGACCAGGAACCTGTTGACCGCGCTTGCGCGCGTCAGCGCGGCTTCCGCGCGATCGCGCTCTCTGGCCACGCGTTCGGCCTGCACGGCCGTGACGATGGAGAAGGCGATGAGGGCGGTGGCGGCGAGAGCGGCCGCCGCGACGCCGTACCGATGGCGCGCGACGAACCTGCGCGCGCGATACGACCACGAATTGGGCCGCGCCAGCACCGGCTGCCCCCGCAGGTACCGTTCCACATCGTCGGCGAGGTGGTCGACCGATGCGTACCGCCGCGCGGGGTCGAAGGCCATGGCCTTCAGCACGATCGTGTCGAGATCGCCAGCCAGCATGCGGCGCAGGCGATCGGGCGTGGTGAGGCGTGCGTGCGCCACGTCGGTCCACGACGCGGCGTCGGGATCGGCGCCGTCGATCATCGTGCGGCTCGATTTGTCGATGGCGCTCGGGCGTGCCGTGGCGCCGTCGCGCAGCACACGCTGGAACTCGTCGCGCGTGCCTGTCGTGAAGCGGTGCGGCCGGCGGCCGGCGAGGAGCTCGTAGAGCACGACGCCGAGCGCGTAGACGTCGGTGCGCGTATCGATGTCGCCGTCCACGACGCCTGCCTGCTCGGGGCTCATGTAGTCCGGCGTGCCGACGGCGGCCCCTTCGCGCGTGAGGAGCATGCGCTCCGGCCCCTCGTCGGTGATCGCCTTGGCCACGCCGAAGTCGATGACCGTGGGAGCGGCCGTGCCGTCGATCTCGGCGACGAGGACGTTCGACGGCTTCAGGTCGCGATGGATGATGCCCTTCTGGTGGGCATGCTGGACGGCGCGACACGTCGCGACGAAGAGCGAGAGGCGATCGCGGACGGACACGCGATGTTCATCGCAGTAGTCCGTGATCGGAGCGCCCGCGACCAGCTCCATCACGAAGTACGGCCGACCATCGTCGGTGGCGCCCGCATCGAAGACGCGCGCGATGCCGGGATGGTTCATGCGCGCGAGCGTGGCGCGCTCGGCATCGAACCTGGCGATGAGGCGATCCGTGTCGAGGCCTCGCCGCACCAGCTTCAGTGCGACCTCGCGCCGCAGCGGCTCCTGCTGCTCGGCGCGATAGACCACGCCCATGCCGCCCGTCCCGAGCACGCCGGTGATCGTGTAGCGCCCGATCTGTCGCGGGGCACCCGCATCGTCTTCCGCGCGATCGCGCGCGGTCACGCCATCGCAGCCTTCCGGTAGGGCCGGCTCTCCGAGCCCGGCCTGTCCAACGGAAGACCCGAAGGTGTGCACGACCTGCAGCGTGGGAAATGACGGCGCGTCGGCCATGAAGCTCAACAGATACACGAAACCGGCGACGAGCGCGAGTCCCGGCTGAATGATGCAAAAAGGGGCGTGCCCGTGAGCACGCCCCTCGCTGTGACGGTCGGGCCCGGAGGGCCGACCCTACCTGTCGCCGTAGTGCGGAGGGCCGGCTCTTCGAGCCCGGCCTCTACGACTTGGCTTCTTCTTCCTGCAGCAGCGCCTTGCGGCTCAGGCGAACCTTGCCCGAGGGATCGACGGTGAGGACCTTCACGAGCAGCTGCTCGCCTTCCTTGAGCTCGTCACGGACGTCCTTCACGCGGTGCAGCGCGATCTCCGAGACGTGCAGCAGGCCGTCGACGCCCGGCATGATCTCGATGAACGCGCCGAAGTCCGCGATGCGCTGCACGGTGCCCATGTAGGTCTTGCCGACCTCGGGCGTCGCCGTGAGCTCCTGGATGATGGCGAGCGCGCGCGCGGCAGACGCCTCGTCGCTGCTCGCCACGTTGATGCGGCCATCGTCTTCGACGTCGATCTTGACGCCCGTGCGATCGATGATGCTGCGGATCATCTTGCCGCCGGGTCCGATCACGTCGCGGATCTTGTCCACGGGGATGCGGATGCTGACGATGCGCGGCGCGTACTGCGAGGTCTGCTGACGCGGCGCGGCGATCGTCTCGGCCATCTTGTCGAGGATGAACAGCCGGCCATCGCGCGCCTGCGCGAGCGCCTGGCGCATGATCTCCATCGTGATGCCGCCGACCTTGATGTCCATCTGAAGGGCGGTGATGCCCTCGCGCGTGCCGGCGACCTTGAAGTCCATGTCGCCGTAGTGATCCTCGGCGCCCGCGATGTCGGTGAGCACGGCGTACTTGCCCGTGGTCTCGTCCATGACGAGGCCCATCGCCACGCCCGCCACCGGCGCACGCAGCGGCACGCCGGCATCCATCATCGCCATGGCGCCACCGCACACGCTGGCCATCGACGAGGAGCCGTTGCTCTCGAGGATGTCCGACACCACGCGGACCACGTAGGGGAAGTCTGCTTCACCCGGCACGACGGGCGCGAGCGCGCGCTCGGCCAGTGCGCCGTGACCGATCTCGCGGCGGCCGGGACCGGTGAACCGGCCCGTCTCGCCCACCGAGAACGGCGGGAAGTTGTAGTGCAGCATGAACCGCTTGTGCGACTCGCCCTCGATGGTCTCGATGCGCTGCTTGTCGTCGGCGGTGCCGAGCGTGGTCGTGACGAGCGCCTGCGTCTCGCCGCGCGTGAAGACCGCCGAGCCGTGGACGCGCGGCAGCACCGACACCTCGGTCCAGATCGGACGGATCTCGTCGAAGGCCCGGCCGTCGAGACGCTTGCCCCGCTCCAGGGCCTCGTCGCGCATGACCTTCTCCTTCAGGCCCTTGAACACCTTCTTTGCGTCGGCACGGCGATCGGCCTCGTCCTCGGGGATGCTCGCGAGGAGCGCTTCGAGCGCCTTGTCCACGCTGCTGTAGTTCTCGAGCTTGTCCTTGATGCGCATCGCGTCGGCGAGCGGACCATAGGCGCGCGCTTCGATCTCGCGGGCGAAATCGGCGTCGACCTCCCTGGACGGAAGCACGAGCTTCTCGCGGCCGGCGGCCTTCGCGAGGTCGTCAATCGTGGCGACGATCTGCTTGATCGCCGTGTGACCGGCGTCGAGCGCGCCCACCATCGTCTCTTCGGTGACTTCCTGCGAGCCGGCCTCGACCATCATGATCGCGTCGGCACTGCCGGCGATGATGAGATCGAGCGAGCTGGCGCGGCGCTGGGCGAACGTCGGGTTGATGACGTACGCCCCGTCGACGTAGCCCACGCGCACACCGGCCACCGTCTTCTGGAACGGGATCTCGGCGAGCGCGAGCGCGGCACCTGCGCCGGTGACGGCTAGGACGTCGGAATCGTAGTCGGTGTCGGCCGAGAGGACGAGCGCGATCACCTGCGTGTCGTACGCCCAACCCGACGGGAAGAGCGGACGGATCGGCCTGTCGATCAGACGGCTCGTGAGGACTTCCTTCTCCGTCGGCTTGCCTTCACGCTTGAAGAAGCCGCCGGGGATGCGGCCCGACGCGTACGTGAACTCGCGGTAATCGACAGTGAGGGGCAGGAAGTCGATGCCCTGCCGCGGCTGCGCGGAGTGGCACGCCGAGACGAGGACGATGGTGTCGCCCATCCGAACGATGACCGAACCATCGGCCTGCTTGGCGAGCTTGCCTGTTTCGAACGAGAGTGCTCGGGATCCGAGCTCGAGGCTGCGTGTGTGCATGGGGTTCCCTGTCATGTCAGTGCCAGGGGACCTGTCTGCCCTGGCGGGGTGCTGGTGCGTGGAAACGATCGTTGCGAGTGGGGCCGCACGGCGGATGTCCGCCGGGCCTGCCACTGTCGCGCGATCGGTGAGCGGAGCCAGACACGAAAAGGGACGGAAGCAGCCTTCCGTCCCTTTCTGTCTCCGCTACTTGCGGATGCCGAGGCGCTTGATGAGCTGCGCGTATCGGTCGGTGTTCTTGGCCTTGACGTAGTCCAGCAGGCGGCGACGCTGTCCCACCAGCTTCAGCAGACCGCGCCGCGAGTGGTGATCCTTCGCGTGCGTCTTGAAGTGCTCGGTGAGATAGGTGATGCGCTCGCTGAGGATGGCCACCTGCACTTCTGGAGAGCCGGTGTCCGACTCGTGCTGGCGGAAATCTTCGATGAGGTTGGTCTTGCGGTCCTTCGTCAATGCCACGGGTACTGCCTCCGCGAACGGCCCAGTCGACCCAACCCTCGGGCACCGGCTCCGTCGTCGTGTTGATGATGAGGTGACGCTCGTTGATGAGCGTCAGCGAACCAGTAATCGTAGCACGAGAGAAATAGGGACGGAGGAGGGAGAGGACGGGACGCAGGATCAGGACCGAGGGCGGTAGGCCCCGCTCTCCGGGGCCGACCGTTTGAATCGCTCGTCGAGGGGGAAGTCGACGCTGCGCTCGATGGCGAAACGGGGGGCGTCGGGGTGGGTCGGGTCGAGGAGGTAGTTCGAGGCATCCGGCGCCAGCACCGACGGGACGCGCAGGAGGGCCGACTCTTTCGACGCCAGCCAGGCATCGCCGAGCGCGCGCGTGGCGGCCACGTCGTCGCGCCAGACGTGGGGCAGGTTCCCGACGTCGGCCACCACATCGTCGGGCCCCTCCACACGGAGCCACTGGTATGACGGCGGAAGGTCCTCGACGCGTCCGGCCTGGACGAGCATCTCGAGCAGGCACGCCGCGGGGTGGTCGGCCAGATAGACAACCCGCCGCCCCCGCGTGTGCCACCGGCCGCCGGCGTACACGCCGCCGATGCCGGAGAGATCCGCGTGCCGCGAGATGCGCCAGAGCGTCACGCGAAGATGCCGTGTTCGAGGCGCACGAGCGTTTCCTCGACGGCGCGGGCCCCGATCTCGGTCTTGAGGAGATCGACAGGGCGCGCACCCTCGAGGGACACGTTGACGGTGCGGAGCCAGTGCCACGCGGCGGGGCGGTCGCCGAACAGCGACTCGGCGGCGGCCAGCAGGCGTGCCAGCCTGACGGCCCGCTCGGACTCCTCGAGCGACAACGCCTCGCCACGGGCCCGCCGATGACGCAGGGTGCGTGGATTGATCACGAGATCCCCCAGTTCCGTGGACGTGAAGCCCGCCTCAATGAGGTCGTCGAGCACGGCCAGTGGCAGGCCATCGCTGAGCACCCTCATCGCCAGACGGAGGACGTCGCGTGGCGACCCTTCACGAACGACGAACGGATCGTGCGGCATGATGCCGATCTTATCACGGCAAATATGTCACGCAATCAAGCCGTTCGCAGGACGATGTCGGCGTGTACGACCCCGCCGTCCATGAGCCGCCCGAGCGCGATGAGATCGCCGGTGTCGTCGGTGAGGCGGAGGCGGTCGGGCGGCTCATGGACGGCGGGGTCGTACACGCCGACATCGTCCTGCGA
>CAYRAE010000122.1:7062-9490 GCA_964422175.1 uncultured Luteitalea sp.
GAGGCGGTCGGGCGGGGCACCCGCCGGGCACCGGGCACCGGGCACCGGGCACCGGCCACCTTCAGGCTCGGCATGGACACGCAACGCACGGCCGGCGACGATGGCCTCGATCTGACTGGCGTCGAGTTCCACGGCGGGCCAGGAGTGGAGGACGGACGACAAGGGCCGACGATGCGCGAGGATTGTCGTTGCGCCGCCCTCGAGTGCGAAGGGCAACTCGCACGCATCGTCGAGTGTCCACTCGCCGCTCGCGGTGCGGCGCAGTGCGCGCAGGTGCGCGGGGACGCCGAGCGCCACGCCGAGGTCGCGGGCGAGGCTGCGGACGTAGTAGCCGGCGGAGACGTCGACGTCGAGCGTGGCCTCGTGCGCCTCTGCGTCCCAC
The DNA here is from genome assembly GCA_964422175.1 of uncultured Luteitalea sp. Classification (GTDB taxonomy): domain Bacteria; phylum Acidobacteriota; class Vicinamibacteria; order Vicinamibacterales; family Vicinamibacteraceae; genus Luteitalea. The sequence goes on from CAYRAE010000122.1 coordinate 7,445, forward strand.
GCGACCAGCGTGACGGCATGCGCCGTGACCTCCACTGGCGGCAGCGACACGGCGTCGCCGCGTCGTGCGAGTGCGTACGCGCGTTCGCCGTCGACCTTCTTGGCTGAGTGCGCGGGCGGCGTCTGGAACTGACGTCCTTCGAACGCGGGAAGCGCCCGCCGTACATCGTCTGCCGACAGCGCAGCGGCGGCATCGTGCGCCGTCTCGACGGGCGAGCCTGTCCCGTCTCCCGTATCGGTCGCCGTGCCGAACGCGACGATGGCCGTGTAGCGCTTGTGACTGGCGGTGAGGAACTGCGAGAGGCGCGTGGCGCGACCGATGACGATCGGCAGCACACCCGTCGCGAACGGATCGAGCGTGCCCGTGTGTCCCACCTTCGTCCCGCGCGGCAGCCGACGCCGCACGGCAGCGACGACGTCGTGCGACGTCATGCCGGCGGGTTTGTCGATGACGAGGACGCCGTCGAGCGCGGGCGTCACCGGAGCGCGTCGGCGAGCAGCGGCAGCACCGCGTCGCGGACGGTCGCGAGGCTGTCGTCCGACGTGAAGCCACTCGCGTTGAAATGTCCGCCGCCGCCGAAGCGCTGCGCCACCGATCGCACGTCGACGGTCCCTTTCGAGCGCAGGCTCACGCGCGTCTGCTCACCCTCGTCCGTCCTGAACAGGCACACGGCGCGGATGTCCTGCGCGGTGAAGGGCAGGTTGATGAGTCCCTCGCTCTCGTCGGGCCCGGAGCCGGCGCGCGCGTGCACGTCAGGCGTGATCGTCAGCACCGCGAGTTGGCCACCGGCTTCGAGTTGCATGCCGTGCAGCAACTCGCCGATGAGACGCACGCGTCCGAGGCTGAAGCTGTCGTACGCCACGCGGCCGATCCACACCGGATCGGCGCCGGCGAGCACGCATCGGCGCGCCAGTTCGAAGCTGCGCGCCGAGATGTGTGAATGCCTGAAGCTGCCCGTGTCCGTCGTCAGTCCGAGATAGAGGTACGTGGCGATCTCGGGCGTCCACGCGACGTCGAGTGCGTCGATCGCGTCGGCCACCATCTCGACGCACGCGGCGGCACTCTCGTCGAACCACATCACGGTGCCGTAACCCGAGTTGCCCAGGTGGTGGTCGATGTTGATGACGGTCTCGGCGCGATCGAGGCCTGCGACGCCCGTACGTGCGAGTGAGCCCGACTCCATCACGATCACCGTGGTGCCACGCGCGTCGACCTCCGTGGTGATCTCGAGCGTATCGAGGCCGGGGAAGGCGAGGAACGACGCGGGCGGCGGATCGCTGCACACCGTGCGGACCTCGCGGCCGAGCCGGCGCAGGGCGCCAGCCATCGCCATCACGCTGCCGATCGAATCGCCATCGGGACGCGTGTGTCCGCACAGCACCACGGGACCGCTCGCGCGCAGCGCATCGACGAGCGCGCGCGGCACGCCTGTGGCCGCCTCACTGAGTGTCGTCATCTGGTGTCGTTCCGTGATCGTCGACAGCCGGCGTCGTCGCGGCCCCCGGCACATCGTCGGCAACCAGCGCCTCGCGTGCGGCACGCTCGGCGGCGATCTCGCGCAACAGCGTCTCGACGCGTTCCTGCCGCTCGACGTTCTCGTCGTAGTGGAAGCGCACGTCTGGCGCGCGCCGCATGTTCAGGCTCTCGGCGAGCCGGCGGCGCACGAACGCCGTCGCGCGATCCAGCGCGCGCGCCGTGCGCTGGCGCTCGGCTTCATCGCCGATGAGCGTGTAGTAGACGTGCGCGAGCCCCATGTCGCTCGTCATCCTGACGTGCGTCACGGTGAGGAGCCCGACGGCGGGATCCTTCACTTCGAACGCGAGCAACTGGCTCACTTCGTCCTTGATGTGATCGGCGATGCGCTCGGCGCGTGAACCGGAGGCCTGCATCCCGGCATTGTACGGGAATGACGGGAATGCCGAATGACGAATGGCGAATGACGAAGGCTTCCGCTATCGGTCATTCAGCATTCGTCATTCGGCACTCGTCACTCCTGCTACCCGGGGATCGTGACGGCGATCTCTTCGGTCGTGAAGACCTCGATCT
>CAYRAE010000123.1:0-9391 GCA_964422175.1 uncultured Luteitalea sp.
CCGCCGGCGGACGCGTGCTGACTGTCGTGGGCGAGGGGCAGGATCTGCCGTCAGCCCGCGAGAGAGCCTACGAAGCCGTCGCCCGCATTTCCTTCGAGAACATGGAGTTCAGAGCGGATATCGCTTCGAAGGTTGGTGGTGGTAAGCAATTCTGAAATTCTGAAATTCTGAAATTCACTCCTCCACCGCCAACTGTCCGCAGGCGGCTCTGATGTCGCGCCCGCGGCTCTTGCGGACCGACACCGTGACGTGGGCGTCGGCGAGGATCTGCGCGAAGGCGTCGACGCGCGCGTCCGACGGGCGCCGGTAGGGAATGCCTGTCGCCTCATTGAGCGGCAGCAGATTCACCTTGGCCTTCAGGCCGTTCAGGAGCTTCACGAGGCGTCGTGCGTCGGCCGGCGTGTCGTTCACGCCGTCGAGCATCACGTACTCGAACGTGATCCGGCTGCGCTTCTTGAGCGGGAAGTTGCGGCAGGCGTCCATCAGTTGCGCCAGCGAGTACTTCCTGTTGATGGGCACCAGCGCGTCGCGCTGCTCTTCGGTGGTGGCGTGCAGTGAGATCGCGAGGTTCGGCATGTACGCCTCGCGCGCCAGTTTCTCCAGCCCGGGCAGGACGCCGACAGTCGACAGCGTCACGCGTCGCGGCGACACGTGCAGTCCGTCTTCCGCGCCGACGATCGCCAGCGCCTTCATCGTGGCGTCGTAGTTGTGGAGGGGCTCGCCCATGCCCATCACGACGATGTTGAAGGGCGTGTCGAGGAAGCCGAGTTCGCGCGCGAGCACGCGCACCTGTCCGGAGATCTCGGCGGCCGTCAGGTGGCGCGTCAGCCCCATCGTTCCGGTGAGGCAGAACCCGCACTTCATCGCGCAGCCCACCTGCGTGGAGATGCAGAACGTCTGCGATGGGGTGTCGGGGATGAACACCGATTCGATCTGCCGGCCGTCGGCGAGGCGCAGCAGGAACTTCACCGTGCCGTCCGAGGAGGCGTCCTTGCGCACGATGGCGGGCGTGCCGATCGTCGCGTGGCTGGCGAGACGCTCCCGCAGACCCTTCGGCAGGTCCGTCATCGCCGCGAACTCGGTGACGCCCTTCTTGTGGATCCACCTGAAGAGCTGCCGCCCCTGGAACGGCTTGCCCCCGAGCTCGACGACGAGCCCGGACAGCTCACCGGCCGTGAGCCCCGCGAGGTCCGTCAACGGCGGAGCCTCCACGGCCACGAGCGGATCGTCGAGTTCAGACACCCCTACATTCTCGCCGAACAGGTGCCCGGTTGCCTGCCGCGCCGTAGCGGCCGTCAGGCGCGAAGGCGGGCCGTCCCTGATATGATCGGTATTTCCCCGACCCCGGCTGGCGCTGGCGGTGTCCGGGTTCCTCGACGATGATCGTCCACGACACCCTTCCGAACGGCGTCCGTCTCGTCACCGAGACGATGCCCCACGTGCGATCGGTCAGCCTCGGCGTGTGGCTCACACGCGGGTCGCGTCACGAGACCGCCGACCAGAGCGGCATCGCGCACTTCATCGAGCACATGCTCTTCAAGGGCACGGACCGCCGCAGCGCGCAGGACATCGCGCAGCAGTTCGACTCGATGGGCGGCAACCTCGACGCCTTCACGTCCAAGGAATACGCCGGCTACTACATCAAGGTGATGGACGAGCACCTGCCGCGGGCGTTCGACATCCTGTCGGACCTGGTGCTGCACCCGGCGTTCCCCGCCGACGAGGTCGAGCGCGAGAAGAAGGTGATCCTCGAAGAGATCAAGATGGTCGAGGACACCCCCGACGACCTGGTCCACGAGCTGTTCGCCGAGGAATTCTGGCGCGACCACCCGCTCGGCCGCCCGATTCTCGGCACGCCGGAGACGGTGAGCGGGTTCACGCGCGACGCCCTGCAGCAGTACTTCCGTGGCGCCTATGTGGGCCGGAACCTGATCGTCGCGGCCGCCGGGCACTTCGACCACGCGCAGCTGCGCGCGCTCGTCGAGGACGCATTCGGGGCCGTGGCCGACGCCGGCGCCGACTGGCACGACACGACGCCTGCCGTCCATCCGCCGCAGATCGAGCGCGTCAAGGACCTCGAGCAGAGTCACATCGTGATCGGCACGTCCTCGTACCGTCAGGATCACGACGATCGCTACCCGTCATACCTGCTCAACGTCGTGCTGGGCGGCTCCATGAGCTCCCGGCTCTTCCAGACCATCCGCGAGCAGCGCGGCCTTGCGTACGCAGTGTTCAGCGGCGCGTCAGCCTATCGCGACACGGGCCTGTTGTCCGTGTACGCCGGATGTGCGGCCGAGAACGTGGCGGAGGTCGTGGATCTGGTCGGACAGGAACTGCGCACGCTCCGCGTCGATCCGATTGGCGACGAGGAGCTGCGGCGGGCAAAGGACCACCTGAAGGGCAGCCTCATGCTGAGTCTCGAGAGCACGTCGAGCCGCATGACGCACCTGGCCCGCCAGGAGATGTATTTCGGGCGGCACGTCTCGCTCGACGAGATCATCGCCGGCATCGAGCGCGTCACGCCGGATGACGTGCTGCGCGTCGCCGGCGACTTGTTCAGGCAGGAGGCCGTCGGCGTGACGGTGCTCGGCCCCGGCGGCCCTGCCGCCCTCGATTTCTCGCGCCTCGCCGTGGCGTAGGCCGCACGACTCGCAGCGGCACGGGAGCCGCACGACGACACGATGATTCGACGTTACGCACAGCCGGCCATGTCCGCCATCTGGGCAGAGCAACGCCGGTTCGAGACATGGCTCGCCGTCGAGCTGGCGGCAGCCGACACCATGGCGGAGGCGGGCATCGTGCCCGCCGAGGCCGCGAAGGACCTGCGCGAGAAGGCCACGTTCGACATCGCGCGCATCGACGAGATCGAGCAGACCACGCAGCACGACGTGATCGCGTTCACGACGGCGGTGGCCGAACACGTCGGACCCGCCGCACGCTGGCTCCACTTCGGGCTCACCTCATCGGATGTGGTCGACACGGCGCTCGCGCTCCAGATGCGCGAGGCCTGCGACCTGATCCTCGTCGATCTGGCGGCGCTCGCCGACGCGATCCGCACGCGCGCGGTCGAGCACAAGCGGACGCCGATGATGGGCCGCACGCACGGCGTCCATGCCGAGCCGATGACGTTCGGCCTGAAGCTCGCGCTCTGGTACGCCGAAGTGCAGCGCGACATCGTCCGCGTGACGCGCGCGCGCGATGCCGTCAGCGTGGGCAAGATCTCCGGCGCCGTGGGCACGTTCGCGCACCTCCCACCCGAAATCGAAGCCGGCGTCTGCGCGCGCCTGGGCCTCACGCCCGCGCCGATCGCCACACAGGTCATCCAGCGCGATCGGCACGCCGAGCTGATGACGGCGCTTGCCATCACCGCGGCGTCGCTCGAGAAGTTCGCGCTGGAAATCCGGGGATTGCAGAAGACGGAGCTCGGCGAAGTCGAGGAACCGTTCGGCAAGGGCCAGAAGGGCTCGTCGGCCATGCCGCACAAGCGCAACCCCGTGGGCTGCGAACAGGTGTGCGGCCTTGCGCGCATCGTCCGCGCCAATGCGCTTGCCGCGCTGGAGAACGTCGCGCTGTGGCACGAGCGCGACATCTCTCACTCGTCGGTGGAGCGCGTCATCCTTCCCGACAGTTTCCTGGCGCTCGACCACATGATCCGCCGCTTCACGCGCATCGTGACCGGCATGGTCGTGTACCCGGATCGGATGCTCGAGAACATCGCCCGATCGCGCGGCGTGGTCTTCTCCGGGCAGGTCCTGCTCGAACTCGCCCGCCGCGGCCTCTCGCGCGAGCAGGCGTATCTCTACGTGCAGCGCAACGCGATGCGCTCGTTCCACGAGCAGCGCGACTTCCGTGAACTGCTGCTCGACGATGCCGACATCATGGGCGTGCTGTCGCGCGAGGAAATCGACCGCACCTTCAGCCTCGACGAGCAGTTGCGCCACGTCGACACCCTGTTCTCCCGCGTCTTCGACGCGCAGTCGTAGCTTCCGCCTATGTCTCTCTTCGCCGCCAGAGTCTTTGTCACCCTCAAGCCCTCGGTGTTCGATCCGCAGGGCCGCACCATCGTCGAGTCGCTGCACAGCATGGGCTATCCGGCGGTGACCGACGTGCGGCAGGGCAAGTATTTCGAGGTGCAGGTCGACGCGGCAGACGCCGACGCGGCGGCGGCGCTCGTCAACGAGGTGTCGGCCAGGCTGCTGGCCAATCCCGTCATCGAGAGCTTCCGCATCGACACGCCGTCGCCTGTCGCCTGAACGAGGAACGCGTCATGAAGTTCGCGATCGTCGTCTTTCCCGGATCCAACTGCGATCACGACGCGTACCACGCCGTGAAGCACGTGCTCGGCCAGCCGGCCGAGTTCCTGTGGCACAAGGACACGTCGCTGCGAGGCGCCGACGTCGTCATCCTGCCCGGCGGGTTCTCGTACGGCGACTACCTGCGGACCGGTGCCATCGCGCGCTTCTCGCCGGTGATGCAGGCCGTGTCGGCGTTCGCCGCGCAGGGCGGGCCGGTGCTCGGCATCTGCAACGGCTTCCAGATCCTCTGCGAAGCGGGTCTGCTCGACGGCGTGCTGATTCGCAACAAGCAGGTCCAGTTCCGCTGCGAGCACGTCTACGTGCGCGTCGAACAGGTGGACACGCCGTTCACGCAGGCATGCCTGGCCGGCCAGGTGCTGAACATCCCGATCGCGCACGGCGAGGGTCAGTTCTTCGCCGAACCCGACGTGCTGGAGCGTCTGGAGCGCGACAGGCAGGTCGTCTTCCGCTACGCCACGGCCGACGGCGCGATCACGCCGGACGCCAACGCCAACGGATCGCTCAACAACATCGCCGGCGTCTGTAACGCCGGCCGCAACGTCGTCGGCCTGATGCCGCACCCGGAGCGCGCGTGCGAAATAGCCCTCGGCAGCGCGGATGGGCTGGTGCTGTTCGAGTCCGTCCTGCGGCAGCTCACTGTCGGCAGCGTCTAGGTGATCGGTGGAACGAGAGGGAAGCCATGTCCATGACGAGCCCGATGGTGAGGATCTATGTCCTTCTCGCCTACGGCGTGGTGTCGGCCGTGCTGGCGGTCGTGTTCTGGTCCGGCATCCTCGACATCGACATCGATCAGCAGCTCGTGGCGCTCGCACTTGGCTTCTTCGCGCTCGTGGACGCCGCCCTCATCTGGCTCTTCTGGCGCCAACTCGACCGGCGTTGACCTGATGCCTTTCTGTCCTGACCTCCTTCTGTCCTGACTTCCTGCGTTATGCCTATTTCCCCCGACGTGCTCGAACGTCACGGTCTCCGCGAAGACGAATACGCACGCATCGTCGGCATTCTCGGCCGCGAGCCGAACATGACCGAGCTCGGCATGTTCTCGGTGATGTGGTCGGAGCACTGCAGCTACAAGAGCTCGCGCATCCACCTCAAGACGCTGCCCACGCAGGGACCGCGCGTGCTGCAGGGGCCGGGTGAGAACGCGGGCGCCGTCGACATCGGCGACGGCCTCGCCGCGGTGTTCAAGATCGAGAGCCACAACCACCCGTCGTTCATCGAGCCCTACCAGGGCGCGGCGACGGGCGTGGGCGGCATCATCCGCGACATCTTCACGATGGGCGCGCGGCCCATCGCGCTGCTCGACTCGCTGCGCTTCGGCGACCTCTCGCAGCCGGGGACGCGTCGCGTCGTCACGGGTGTCGTCGCGGGCATCGCCGGTTACGGCAACAGCATCGGCATCCCGACCGTGGGCGGCGAGGCGGCCTTCGATCCCTGCTATGCGGGCAATCCTCTCGTCAACGTGTTCTGTCTCGGCATCGCGCCGGCCGACGGCATCGTCAAGGGCAGAGCCGAGGGTGTGGGCAACGCCGTCTACTACGTAGGGGCCAGCACCGGTCGCGACGGCATCCACGGCGCGACGATGGCATCGGCCGAGTTCGACGAGGCGTCGGCGGAGAAGCGTCCGGCGGTGCAGGTCGGCGACCCGTTCATGGAGAAGCTGCTGCTCGAAGCGTGCCTGGAGGTGCTGAAGACGGGTGCGCTCGTCGGCCTGCAGGACATGGGCGCGGCAGGGCTCTCGTGCGCGACCTCGGAGATGAGCGCGCGCGGACACATGGGTATGGACGTCGAGGTGACGAAGGTCCCCCAGCGCGAGACCGGCATGACGCCGTACGAAATCATGCTGTCCGAGTCGCAGGAGCGCATGCTCTTCGTGGTCCACAAGGGCCGCGAAGCCGTGGTCGAGGAGATCTTCGAGAAGTGGGACCTGCACGCCGTGTGCATCGGTCACGTCACCGACGATGGGCTGGTGCGCGTGCGCGAGCACGGCGTGGTCGTGGCCGAAGTGCCGGCGCGTGCGTTGGCCGACGAGGCACCCTTGTACGATCGCCCGTCCGCGCGGCCCGCATGGCTCGACGAGATGCAGACGCTTGCGCCGTCGCACTTCAAGGCGTTCCCGGAGACGGCCGACGTGCTGCGCACGCTGCTCGCGTCGCCGACGATCGCGAGCAAGAAGTGGATCTACAGGCAGTACGACCACATGGTGCGTACCAACACGCTGTGTCTCGCCGGGCAGGGCACGCCGGTGGTGCGCGTCAAGGGCACCACGCGCGCGCTCGCGATGTCGGTGGACGGCAACGGACGATACGGGCAGACGGATCCGAAGCGCGGTGCGATGCTGGCCGTCGCCGAAGCGGCGCGCAACGTGGCGCTTGCGGGGGGCGAGCCGATCGGCGCCACAAACAACCTGAACTTCGGCAATCCCGAGAAGCCGGAGATCATGTGGCAGTTCGTCGAGGCCGTGCAGGGTATCGGTGAGGCCTGTCGTGCCTTCGGGATCCCGATCACGGGTGGCAACGTCAGCCTGTACAACGAGACCGACGGCAAGGCGATCCATCCGACGCCGGTGCTCGGTGTGGTGGGGCTGGTCGACGATGCGTCGAAGGTGATCGGGCAGGCGTTTCCGTCGGAGGGCCTGCAGCTCGTCCTGCTCGGCGAGACGCGCGCGGAGCTTGGCGCGACGGAGTACCTGCAGCGCATCCATGGCGAAGTGCGAGGCCTGCCGCCCGCCGTCGACCTGGTGCACGAACAATCGCTGCAGGTGCTGTTGCCGGCGCTCGTGGGCGCGGGACTGGTGGCCTCCGCGCACGACTGCGCGGAAGGCGGCCTCGCCGTGGCGCTCGCGGAATGTACGTTCGGCGATGCGGCTGTCGGCGCAGACGTGTCAGTCGCTGGCGTGACGGGACCGGCGGGCGTGCCCGTCGCACACGCGACGTTGTTCAGTGAATCGGCAGGGCGCGTCCTGCTTGCCGTGACGCCGGCCAACGTGGCTGCCGTACTCGACCGTGCGGCGCAGGCGGGCGTGGACGCGACGGTGATCGGCACGACGGGCGGCACCACGCTCGACGTTCGCGTGGATGGCGAAGTGGTGCTGTCGCAATCGGTGGCGCAATTGCGGACGGTCTGGGCGAATGCGCTCGAAGACGCGCTGGCGTCGCCGGCGCGCTGAACGATCGCCGGACGGGGAACGGAGGTCAGGTGGACGAGCTCAAGGAAGAATGCGGCGTCTTTGGCATCTTCGGTCATTCCGAAGCGGCCAACCTGACGTATCTCGGTCTCTACGCGCTGCAACATCGCGGACAGGAGAGCGCGGGGATCGCCGCCGCCGACGGTCACCTGGTGACCGTGGCGCGAGGCATGGGACACGTCGCCGACATCTTCGACGACCGCACGCTCACGAGTCTCACGGGCTCGAGCGCGATCGGGCACACACGGTACTCGACCGCCGGCGAGAGCCGGCTCGCCAACGCGCAGCCGTTCCTCATCGACTGCGTGCACGGCCAGATGGCGATCTGCCACAACGGCAATCTGGTCAACGCCGGTGAGCTCCGGCGCGATCTGGTCGCGAAGGGGTCGATCTTCCAGACCAGCAGCGACACCGAGGTGGTGCTCCACCTCTACGCACGCTCGACCGCAGGATCGCAGGAGCAGGCCGCGATCGAATCGCTCGCGCAGGTCCACGGGGCGTACTCGATCCTGATGCTCTCGCCCGATCGCCTCATCGCGGCGCGCGATCCGCATGGCTTCCGTCCGCTCGCGCTCGGCAAGCTGGGCGACGCGTGGATCGTCTGCTCCGAGACGTGCGCGCTCGATCTCATCCAGGCCACGTACGTGCGCGACGTCGAGCCGGGCGAGGTCATCGTCATCACGGCGCAGGGGCTCACCTCGTACAAGCCGTTCGCGCCAGCGGCGCGATCCCACTGCATCTTCGAGCACGTGTACTTCGCGCGGCCCGACAGCGACGTCTTCGGACGGAGCGTGAACCAGACGCGCACGGCGATGGGACGCCGGCTCGCCGAGGAGTCGATGGTGGAGGCCGACGTGGTCGTGCCCATTCCCGACTCCGGTGTCTGTGCCGCCATCGGCTTCTCGGAGATGTCGGGCATCCCGATGCGGATGGGCCTCATCCGCAACCATTACGTCGGGCGCACCTTCATCCAGCCGCAGCAGTCCATCCGTCACTTCGGCGTCCGTGTGAAGCTCAATCCCGTGCGCAGCATCATCGAAGGGCGCCGGGTGATACTCGTCGACGACTCGATCGTGAGGGGCACGACGAGCCGCAAGATCGTCAAGATGGTCAAGGCGGCCGGCGCGCGCGAAGTCCACATGCGCATCAGTTGTCCGCCGACGATCTCGCCGTGCTTCTACGGCGTGGACACGCCGCGCCGCTCCGAACTCATTGCTGCCACGCACACGCTCGAGGAGATCCGCACGTATCTCGAAGCCGATTCGCTCTCGTACCTGAGCCTCGACGGTCTCCTTGGTTGTGTCGCGCCGGAACGGGAGCACTACTGCACGTCCTGCTACACGGGCACGTATCCCATCGAGTTCCCCAAGGATCCGGATGCCTACATGCAGTTGGCCCTGAAACTCGGCAGGAACGAACTCGCGCTGGAGGAGCAGGTCTGACGTGAGTGTCAGCCGCCGTCGCGTGATGCCGCTCGTCGCAGGGATGCTGTGCGCGATCGGCGTGGCCACCGCAGGTGCCCAGGCCCCGGCGGCGAAGACGCCGCCGCGTGCCGCCACGGCGCCCGCCACGCCGGCCGCCGACCCCGTGGCGCTGAAGGCCGCGATCGACAAGCTGGGCAAGCTCGATTACAAGACGCGCGTCGAGGCGTCCGCGGCCATTCGCCGCGCGCCGGCCGCCGTGATCGTGCCGCTGCTCGTCGAGGCGGCGCGCCGGCACGAGGATGGATACGTCCGCTTCAGGGCGCTCGTGCTGCTGTCGGGATTCAACGAACCGGGGAGCGCGCCCGTGATCATCGGCGCGCTCACCGACGAGAACGATCGCCTGCGCGAAGTGGCCTACGCGTGGGTCGAGGACCACCCGCAGCCGTCGCTCGTGCCGCGCCTGCTCG
>CAYRAE010000124.1:0-9389 GCA_964422175.1 uncultured Luteitalea sp.
GCATCCTCCGACCGAGCAGCGGATTGCCGCGCTGATGGGTCCCCGCTGACGCGGGCAGGTGGCATGGGGCCGGGCTCGGAGAGCCGGCCCTACCAGCTGAGGAGCCGGCCCCACCCACTGCGAGGGTCGGCCTTCTGAGCCCGGTCCTACGCGGCACCGGTAGGGCCGGCTCTCCGAGCCCGGCCCTGCGCCGCGACGGGCGACCACAAGGGTCGTCCCTACGTGAGTGTTTCCCCGGCAGGGGGCGGTCGTGGGTCGTGGCGTTCGCGCAGCAGGGTCAGGACGGCCTTGACCTGCTTGGCGTAGGCAGCGTCGGGATGCTTCCTCACGTACAGCCGCGAGTACTTCTCCAGCAGGTGCGGGGCCTGGGCCTCGAGGAACCGGAGGAAGTGCTCGCGGCTGGCGTCTTCGAGGTGGAGGACGTTGCCGCCGAACAGCGGCACGTCCAGATCGGCCATGGCCTGCAGCGTGGCGGCGATGCGCGACGGGTGCGTCGTGAAGCCGGGCACGAGCGGACTCATGAGGACGCCAGCCTTCACGCCCGCGTCACGCAGGTGCCGCACGGCGCGCAGGCGCTGCATCGGTGGGGCGGTCCCGGGTTCCAGCTGCTCCCACACCGGATCGACGGTCGGCACGCTGACGTAGACGCTCGCGAGTCCGCGTAGCGACATCCGCGCGAGCACGTCGGCATCGCGCACCACCATCGGCCCCTTCGTCACGAGCCCCACGGGCGTGTTCGCCGCATCGAGGTGCTCGAGGCAGGTGCGCGAGAGCCTGTAGCGGCCTTCGATCGGCTGATACGGATCGGTCGCCGTGCCGAGCGCCACGAGTTCGCGCCGCCACGACGGCTTGCGGAGTTCGCGCGCGAGCACGTCTGCGACGTTGCGCTTCACGAAGATGTAGCCCGAGAACTGGTCTCCGGCACCCATCTCCATCTGGCTCTGGTAGCGGCGCGCGTAGCAGTATTCGCACGCGTGCGTGCACCCGCGGTAGGGATTGAGCGTCCAGCGGAATGGCATCCCCTTCACCGGATTGAGCGCCGACCGGCACACGACCTCCTGATAGTGCGCGCTGTCTGCACGCCGCTCCGCCGACGGCAGGCCCTCCACGCCTGCGGCCTTGACGATGGCCGCGACGCCGCGGGTGGTGAGCGGCTCCTCGAACAGGGGAATCTGGCGGGACATCGTTTCGCCTTATATTCGCCATTGTGGCGACTGCGCGTGAGGCGGTCAAGACGGCCGCTGTCTGGCCCGGATCCTTCGGGTACACTGTCGCGCTATGGCCAGTCACACACGAGTGGTGCGAGGGGTTGTCGCGGCGTCGATTCTCGGCTGGGCCGGCGTGGCGTTCGCGCAGGCGCCCGCGGCCAACGATCTCGTCGGTACCTGGAACATCACGATGACGTCCCCTGTCGGCACGCACCCGACAACGATGGCCATCCGTCAAGAGGGTGGCCAGTTGACGGGCACGGTTGATGGGTTGCCCGGCGCGACGCCCGTGATCGTGAAGACCAGCGAGACGGGCGTCACGTTCTCGTTCTCGGTCGACTACCAGGGGCAGCCGGTCTCTGTCGTGATGGCGGGGAAGGTCACCGGCACCGACATCAGGGGCAGCGTGGACTACGCCGATGGTGGCGGCGCGGGCGACTTCAGCGGTTCGAAAGCGGGAGCCGCGTCTCTGTCCGGTGCCTGGGCCATCACGGGCGACGGTGGCGACGGGTACAGTTTCATGTTCACGCACGACGGCGCGGCCATCGGTGGTGTGCTTCGCACGCCCGACGGCAACGAACTGCCGCTGAAGGGCACCTTCGAGAACGGCCGCCTCTCGCTCGCCGTCGTATCCGACAGCGTGAGCGGGACCATCGACGGTACCTACGACGCCGGCGCGCTCAAGGGCCGCTACGACATCGCCGGCAACACCGGCGCCTGGTCTGCCGTTCGCAAGCCGTAAAGTCGTGGCCGCCTCTCGCACCGCCGCCGCGACGTCGGGATCGTCGCCACGCTTCCTCTTCATCGACGCCCTGCGGGGCTTCGACATGTTCTGGATCACGGGCGGCGACGTGCTGGCGCGTGCCCTCGCCGTGTGGCTCGGGTGGACGTGGCTCGATCACCAGATGGAACACCTGCCCTGGGAAGGGTTCGTGTTCTACGACCTCATCTTCCCGCTCTTCATCTTCATCGTCGGCGTGGTGCTGCCGATGTCGCTGAAACGGTACGCCGCGCAGCCCTCGGCCGCGTACGCGCGCATCGTCAGGCGATTCGCGCTGCTGATGCTGCTCGGCTGGATCAACTGGGGGCTGCTCCAGTTCGACCTGCCCAACATGCGATGGCCGGGCGTGCTGCAGCGCATCGCGATCTGCTACCTCTTCACCTCGCTGGCCGTGCTGCACCTGCGCGTGAAGGGACAGGCCATCCTCGCGGTCTCGCTGCTGCTCGGATACTGGGCGCTGCTGGCGTTCGTGCCTGCGCCGGGGTTCCGCGCATACGACCTCTCACCAGAAGGGAACCTGGTGGGGTACGTCGATCGCCTGTTGTTGCCCGGCAAGTTCTGCTGCTACCCGCCGTATGGCGACAACGAAGGCATCCTCTCGAACATTCCCGCGATTGCGACGTGTCTCTTCGGCGCGTTGACGGGCTGGTGGCTGACGCAGGCGCGATCGGCGGGAACGAAGCTGCGCGGCCTGGTCCTGGCTGGTGTGGCGAGCCTCGTCATCGGCTACGTGTGGTGGCCGCTGTTCCCGGTCATCAAGAACCTGTGGACGAGTTCGTACGTGATGATCGCCGCCGGGTGGAGTCTCCTGCTCGTGGCGTTGTTCTATTTCGTGATCGACATGCAGGGCATGCGCCGGTGGGCGTTCCCCTTCGTGGTGATCGGCATGAACGCGATCACGATCTACGTCGCGCAGGAGTTCATCAACTTCGGAGACATCTCGAAGTTCTTCCTCGGTGGCCTCGCCAGCATCGTCGGCGGTGCCGGCCCCGTCGTCCTCGCGCTCGGCGCGATCGCCGTCCGCTGGGTCTTCCTGCACTACCTCTATCGCAACGGCACGTTCCTGCGGGTGTAACGTCCGGGCACCGGTTACCGGGCACCGGACGGTCAGCCGATCGCGTCGCGTTGTTCGTCGAGGATGTCTGCGAGCGTTCGGGTGATGGGGATGTCCGGGTGCCAGCCCGTGATCGACGTGAGGCGCGTGCGATCGCCGAGCAAGAGCGGGACGTCGACGGGCCGGAGCTTCGCGGGGTCGACGTCGATGTCGACGGGGACCGTCACGGCGGCGCGCAGCATGTCGAGCAGCGCACCGATCTCGAACGCTTCGCCGCGGCACACGTTGTACACCTCGCCGCTCGTGCCCTGCTGCATCAGCAGTCGGTACGCGCGCACGGTATCCCTGACGTCTGTGAAGTCGCGTCGTGCGGTGAGGTTGCCCACGTGCAGCGGACCCGCGTCGAGGCCGCGCTCGATGCGCGCCAGCTGCCTGGCGAACTCGGGCGCGAAGAAGCCTGGACTCTGTCCGGGGCCGATGTGGTTGAACGGCCTCACGATCACCACGTCGAGTCCTTCGCGCACGGCGGCGCGCGCCACCATCTCCTGCGCGAGCTTGCTCACGCCGTAGGGTGTGGCCGGCGACACCCGCGCGTCCTCGCTCAACGGATGATCGGACGGCGCATACACGGCTGCCGACGTCGTCACGAGCACGCGCGCGTCGGCGGCGCGACGGCCGACGCTGCGCAACAGCACGTGCGTCACGCGCGCATTGAGATCGAGTGCGACATCGGTGTGCGCCCATGCGGCGCCCTGATTGGCCGCGCCGGCGAGGTGGTACAGCGACGAGGGGCGCGCCGACGCGATGGCGGCGTCGACGGCACTCGCCTCGCGCAGATCCACTTCGCGCCACGTCACGCCGTCGAGTGCCAGTGATGCGGGCGGTGGCGGGACGCCCGGGCGATACCAGCCCTCCACGGGGCCGTCGTCGCGCAGGAGCGCCACGAGATGCCTGCCGGCGAAGCCTGCCGCGCCAGTGACGACAGTGGGTCGGGCCATGAGCGAGCTAGTAGGACCGTCCCCCGAAGCTTCCGCCCGCGCCCGTGTTGCCGCCGAACGCGCCGAGGAAGTTCGAGAACGTTCCGAGACCGGCCAGCGTGAAGCCGATGTTGAAGCGGCGATCCTGCGGCACGGGGAAGCTCGAGTACTGCGCGAAGTTCATCGTCTGGTACTCGACGATGATGCCGCAGCACTGCGCGTTGTAATAGCCGACGATGCGTCTGTCGATCATCGTCTGTCGCCCGATGTCGTAGTAGAAGGAGAACGTACCGCCGATCCGGTTCCTCGCCGTGCGCACCGTCGTGCCGCCGTTGAGGAAGTTGTCGGGCCGCGTCGGATCGAACGAGAACTTCCGCTGGCTCCAGCCGCCGTTCACGTCGAGCCACTGGCGCAGGCCGTAGCTGCCGTTCACGCGGATGCTCTGGAACTCGCCTGCGCGATCGTCCCAGTCGAGGCGTGCCGTGATGTTGGTGCGCTGGCTCGGCGAGAAGTTCGCGCTGAGGTTGATCGGCGAGAAGTTGCTCGGTTCGCGCCCGAAGTAGTTCAACGGGTACGAGCTGAAGTCGTAGAGGCTGGCGCGCGGGTCGCTGTAGTAGCTCTGCGTGATGCCGATCGTGAGGAAGTCGCGCGTGCGCGCGGCAGACTCCCCGGCGCGCCGCTTGGCCGTGAAGCGATTGACGATGCCGTAGGCGATGCGCGTCGTGCCGCCGTACGTGAAGTCGTACCCTTCCAGCTTCGGGATGCGGTCGTAGCCCTCGAACGTCGTCAGGCGCTGCACGGTGAACGTGGGCTCGATCGTGTGCTTGTACTTCTCGGCGTAGCCGTTGCCGGGCGTGTCCCACACCTTCGTGAACTTCGGCCCGACGATGTCGGTGCGCAGGTCCCAGTAGCGCCGCGTGAGCGGCACTTCGGCCTGCACGTCGCGATTGTCGGCGTCCTTCACATAGCTCTCGCTGTAGCGCGTGAAGTGGTACGCGATCGAGGAATTGAACGTGAGGAACGGCCACTTGTTGAACGGGATCCGCACCGACGGCGTGATGTCGAAGCGCTGGAGGCCCTGGTCGTACTCGATGTCGTTGGCTTCGTCGGTGTCGACGCGCGTGATGTTCACCCACTCCGAGCCCAGGCTGTAGTAGATCGGCGTCTTGCCGATGCGGCTCTGCGCCAGCGAGTAAGAGAGTCGCGGCGTGCCGCCCATGGTCTGCGATGACGACTCGGTGTAGAAGAGCTCCGTGGTGTCGTAGGTCGCGCTGACGCTCTGCTTGCCCCACGTGCCGGAGAGGTTGCCGCGCATGCTGCGCGTGCGCGACGACCAGTCGTACGGGTTCTGGTTGAACGTGGCGCGCGTGACGATGCTGGAGAAGTAGTCGACGTTGCCGCGGGCGCGCAGGTTGAACGGCAGCGCCTGTCCGACGTTGGCGCGAATCTCGTAATTGGTCGCTGCCGGCGTCGTGACGGACCCGGCCGTCGTCGAGTACGACGCTTCCTTCTCTTTGAGGTAGTACGTGTTGAATGAGCCCTGCGACCCCGGGCCGGCAACGTAGCGATATTCGGCGCCCACGCCCTGACCGCGCTTGGTGAACCAGTCGTGCGTGATGGTGGCGTCCTGGCTGCGGTTGATCGCCCAGAAGAACGCGTTGCTGATGCTCTGGCCGCGGATGATCGACGATCCGTAGGTGGGCAGCAGGAACCCCGTCGAGCGGTCGTCGCTCTGGATCGGGTAGTACATCACCGGCAGGTAGAACATCGGCACGCCCTTCACCTTGAGCACGGTGTTGGTCAGGACGGCGTATTCCTCGAGCTCGACCAGCGCGGTGCTCGACACGAGCTCCCAGCGCGGCGTGGGCTGCACGCAGCTCGTGAACCCCCCGCGCGTGATCTTGTAGCGCTTCGGCCCGACCTTCTCCACCTTCTCGCCGTAGAACAGCGCGTCGGGCTCCTGCGTGCCGAAGAAGCTCTTGTCGACCTTGTCGCCGAGGTACGTCGATCCCGTGGCGTCGTAGAACACGGCGAGCTTCGTCGTGTTGTCGAACTCCAGGCGCTCGGCCGCGATGCGCGTCTGCGCCGACGTGTAGACGACGTTGCCCGTCGCCACCACCTTGCCCGTCTCGCGGTCGTACTCGACCTCGTCGGCGAGGAACCGCTGCGCGCCGTCTTCCTGCTCCAGTTCGACCTCGCCGATCAGGCGCGTCTTCGTCCCGTCGATCTCGATACGCAGCTGACGGGAGAGCTTGAACCCGGGCAGCTGCTGCGCCAGCACCAGCGTGGGCAGCGCCGTCAGGACCAGCAGGAGCGTGAGGGCACGAAGCGTGATGAATGCGGGCACGGGCTGGGGAAAGGCGCCTGGCGTGGCGACCCGCAGAATATCACGCGGGATCCGACGGCCCCGGCGCCTCATCAAGCCATGCGAGGGCCGCACCGACGAGGAACAGCGAGCCTGCGACGACCACGCGCGCACTTCCTGAAGACGCGGTACGCAGCGCGTCGGCCGGCGTGGCGGCCGCCTCGACGCGGAGACCGGGGGCGAGCGTCGCGATGCGCGACGCGAGCGCGTCGGCAGGCAGGGATCTCGGCAGGTCGACAGTCGTGGCGATGACGCGCGACGCCAGTGGCAACAGCGGTGCGAGGAGACCGTCGATGTCCTTGTCGCGCATGCACGCCGTGACGAGCGTGACCGGCGTGAACGCGGTGGCCTGCAGCCATGCCGCGAGCGCGCGTGCCCCGTCTGGATTGTGTGCGCCATCGAGCACGATCGGGACGCCCGACGGCAGCGTGCGCCGATCGAGGCGTCCGGGCCAGCGCGCCTGCGTGAGACCGGCGACGATCGCGTCGCGTCCGCCGCCGATCCCTGCGGCTTCGAGGGCTTCGAGCAGTCGCACCGCCACGGACGCGTTCGCGACCTGGTGCGCGCCGTGCAGGCCGAGCACGAGCGGGCCGTATGTGCGCAGCGGTGTCTCGAGTGTCAGCGCCGGAGAGTCGGTCCTGCCGATGCGCACATCGTCTTCGGCGCGGATGAGCGTGGCGCGGCGTTGCGTGCAGGTCTCCGCGATGACGCGCGCCGGTTCCTCGTCGGTCACGCCGCTGACGACGGTCGCGCCCGTCGCGATGACGCCCGCCTTCTCGGCGGCGATCTGGGCCAGCGAGTCGCCGAGATACACCATGTGGTCGAAGCCGATCGACGTGATCGCCGCAAACGGTGCGTCGACGACGTTGGTCGCGTCGAGACGCCCGCCGAGTCCCACCTCGAGCACCGCCACATCGACCGCTGCGGCGCGAAACAGCACGAACGCCGTCGCCGTCGTCAGCTCGAAGTAGGTTGCCGGTCCGGGAAGCGCGCTGCGCGAGAGGAGCGCATCCTCCGCGTCGAACACCTCCTGGAGCGCCGCGTCGAGCGCCTCATCGGTCACGGGCGTGCCGTCGATGACGAAGCGCTCGCGCAGGTGGACGAGATGCGGCGACGTGTAGCGGCCGACGCGCAGCCCGGCGGCGTGCAGGGCGTGCGACACCATGGCCGTCACCGATCCCTTGCCGTTGGTGCCGGCGATGATGACCGGAGTGCCCGTGCGTTCGGGATGTCCGAGGGCGTCGACGAGCGTACGGATCGTGACGAGCCCGAGCTTGACGCCGAAGAACTCGCGCGTGGCGAGACGGCCCTGTGGCGTCATGCCGGTGTGTGCATGAACCTCAGGGCATCGGCGATCGCGGCCTTCAGCTTGCGGCGGTCCACGATCATGTCGACCATCCCGTGTTCGACGAGGAACTCGGCGCGCTGGAAGCCTTCCGGCAGCTTCTGACGGATCGTCTGCTCGATCACGCGCGGGCCGGCGAAGCCGATGAGGGCCTTGGGTTCGGCGATGTTCAGATCGCCGAGCATCGCGAAGCTGGCGGTGACGCCGCCGGTGGTGGGATCGGTCAGGACCGAGATGTACGGCAGGCCCGCACGATCGAGCCGCGCGAGCGCGGCGCTCACCTTCGCCATCTGCATGAGCGAGAGCGTGCCCTCCATCATGCGCGCGCCACCCGAACACGACACCACCACCACTGGACGACGGTGCTGGAGTCCGCGCTCGATCGCCCGCGTGATCTTCTCGCCGACCACCACGCCCATGCTGCCGCCGATGAAGGAGTACTCCATCGCGGCCACCTCGGTCTCGATCCCGTCGATCGTGCCCGTCCCGCAGACGATCGCGTCCTCGAGGCCACTGGCTTCCTGCGCAGTGCGCAGCCGCTGCGAGTACGGCTTCGTGTCGATGAAGTTCAAGGGATCGGTGGACGCGAGGTCGCGATCGTGCTCGACCCACGGCCCGTCGAACAGCATCGCGAGGCGGTCGGTGGCGCCGAGGCGGAAATGATGTCCGCACTTCGGGCACACCTGTATGGTGCCGTCGAGGTCCTTCTTGTAGAGCGCCTGGCCGCAGTCCGGGCACTTGACCCAGATGCCTTCAGGGATGCGGCTCGCCTTTTCCGTCGGGGCGATGGGTTTGGGAACGCGCTTGAACCAGGCCATGGGTGTCGTGACCGTGCCGCGGTGCCGGGGGACTGCCCGGTCGTTCGCGACGTCGGCTGGCGAAGGTGACAGGGTAGCCGGCGCCAGAGGGCGCGTCAACGCTGCCGCGGGACGTAGTACTGGGTGCCCTGCTGCATGTGCTCGATCTGGCGGAGCAGGTCTTCGACGTCTTCGTCGTGCCAGTCGAGGTCGAGTGACGAGGTCTCGACAACGAGCAGCGGGGCGCTGGTGTAGTGGAAGAAGAAGTGGTTGAAGGCGTCGTTCAACTCGCCGATTCGCGCTTCGTCATCGGCGGCGCGGCGATCGGCGGATCGGCGTGCCCTGTCGCGCAGATGCTTGCGCAGCCTGTCCGTCGGGCACTGCAGATAGACGACGACGTCTGGCGTGGGGAGGTCTCTGGCGAGCAGGTCGTACAGGCGCTGGTAGATGAAGAGCTCGTTGTCGTCCAGCGTCAGGTACGCGAAAATCCGGTCCTTGTCGAACAGGTAGTCGCAGACGGTGGTCTGACTGAAGAGATCGCCCTGCCGCAGGGCTTCCTGCTGGCGGTGGCGCGCGAGCAGGTGGAAGAGCTGCGCCTGGAACGCGGCGCCGCTCCCGCGTGCGCGACGGTCGCCCGCAAACGGATTCTCTCCATCGTCGGCGACCAGCGTGGCGTCGAGACGCTGCGCGAGACGTTCCGCGAGGAGGGCTTTACCGACGCCCGGAGGGCCCTCGATCGCGAGGTAGCGCGCGTCCACGATGGCGCGCAGTATAGCGACGGGCTTCGAGCCCCAGCAAGTCGCGCGTGCTAGCATGCGCCCGAGTGATGACGCGTCGCCTGTTGCTCTCAGTCGGACTGGCG
>CAYRAE010000125.1:0-9387 GCA_964422175.1 uncultured Luteitalea sp.
AGGCGCTGCCGGCCACGGTCTTCGTCGGCGGTCCGCCCGCGATGATCCTCGCGGCGATCGCGCCGCTGCCGGAGAACGTTCCCGAGCTCCTGCTGGCGTCACTCATCGCGGGACGACGGCTGCCGATGGTCGAGGGCGTGGCGCAGCATCGCCTCGTGGCTGATGCGGAGTTCGCGCTCATCGGCGAAGTCGCTCCGCACGTGCGGCATCCCGAAGGACCGTTCGGCGATCACTACGGCTATTACTCGCTGCAGCACGACTATCCGGTGTTCGACGTCCGTCGCGTGGCGCACAGGCACGACGCGATCTATCCCGCCACGGTGGTGGGGAAGCCGCGCCAGGAGGACTTCTTCATCGGCGATCTGCTGCAGGATCTGCTGTCGCCGCTGTTCCCTCTGGTGATGCCCGCCGTGCGTCAGCTCTGGAGCTATGGCGAGACCGGGTATCACTCGCTGAGCGCCGCCGTGGTGAAGGAACGCTACGGTCGCGAGGCGATGAGTAGTGCGTTCCGGATCCTCGGCGAAGGGCAGTTGTCGCTGACGAAGTTCCTGCTGCTCACCGACTCGCCGGT
The DNA here is from genome assembly GCA_964422175.1 of uncultured Luteitalea sp. Classification (GTDB taxonomy): domain Bacteria; phylum Acidobacteriota; class Vicinamibacteria; order Vicinamibacterales; family Vicinamibacteraceae; genus Luteitalea. The sequence continues at coordinate 572 of CAYRAE010000125.1, forward strand.
GGATCTGCGCGACTTCCGCGCCACGCTCACGCACATTCTCGCGCGCACGCGTCCGGCGACGGACCTGTACATCATGTCGAACCTGTCGATGGACACGCTCGACTACACGGGACCGCGCGTGAACGAGGGTTCGAAGGGCGTGCTCCTCGGGATGGGCGATCCGGTGCGCGATCTGCCGCGCGAGTTCCAATCCGCCGAGCTCCCGGCCGGTGTCACGACGGTGCGCGTGTTCTGTCCGGGATGCTTGGTGATCGACGGGCCATCGTATGCCGACGAACCCGGCGCGGCGGCGCGACTGGTGAAGCACGACGCGTTCGCCGACTGGCCGCTCGTCGTCCTGAGCGACGAACCGCTGCGCGCCGCGGCCAGCGAGATGAACTTCCTGTGGACGACGTTCACGCGGTTCGAACCGGCGGCAGACATCCACGCCGCGCGGCAGCGCACGGCACGCCATCACATCGGGTACACGCCGCCGCTCCTCATCGACGCGCGCATGAAGCCGTGGTTCCCCAAGGAAGTCGAGTGCGATCCCGACACCGCCGCGCTCGTCTCACGACGATGGCACGAGTACTTCCCGCATCGTCGCGTCGAGATGGGCGACAGCGGTCGCGGCCACCTGGACCCGGCTGCCCGCTGACGCACGGGGCCGGGCTCGGAGAGCCGGCCCTACCACACTGTGGCGGCACGGTCGACCCTGCCACTGTGGGGCATCGTCCACCCAACCCCTCTGTGGCGGTAGGTAGGGTCGGCCCTCCGGGCTCGACCCGGGGCGGGTGTCACACCTCTACTTCCCGAAGGATCGTTCGAACAGGTCGGCGATCGCCTGCGTGCCGCCGGGCGTGAGACCGCGCGTGCCGGTGCCCGTGAAATGGACGTGGGCGATCACGGGGAGGTCCGAACCGCTCCGCGCTACCCACTGGCGGTCGTCCCACGTGAACCAGCCGTCCTTCTCCTGATCGAAAACGTGCAGCGGCTTGTTGCACAGTTTGGCGAACTCGGCGCCCCAGCCGGTGCCGCCCTTCACGTGCAGGTCGGGCAGGATCACGCCCACCACGAAGATCTCCTGCCCGTTGTTCACCTGATACCAGATGCTCTGGAGCACCTTGCGGAACGTCGGCGTGTCCGTGAAACGGCGGTTCATGAGCTGCGACACGTATGCCAGGCTCACGTCGCCGGCCTTCAGCTCTTCGTGATTGAGGTTGCGCACGCCGCGCGTGCGAACGGCCACGTGACCATCGAAGCCGAAGTTGACTTCCTCGATGCCGAAGCGCTCCGCTTGCGCGCCGAACTCGGCCTCGGCTCCGGGAGCCCCGCCGCTGAACAGGATGTAGTCGCTGCGATCCACGTCGATCCTCTCAGTGCATGCCGCGCGGCGAGTGCCGCTCGCGTGTGCGGGCCAGTGTAGCCCGCCCGCTCGCCGTTCCGGTAGGATCGGGCGCGTGACTCCGATGGTGCCCGGATCCTTTCTCGACACGACATACGCCTCCGCGCCTGGCGGTACGCGCGCCCGCGCCGACGTGCCCGCCGCCGAACGCTGGAACCTCGCCGACATCTATCCGTCGTGGGAGGCGTGGCGCGCCGACTACGACGCGCTCGAGGCGCGTGTGCGTGCGTACGCGGCCCGCAAGGGCACGCTCGGGCACGAGGCCGCCCTGCGAGATGCCCTGCGCGAGAGCGACAGCATGAACCAGGTGGCCTACAAGGTCTGGTACTACGCGTCGCTGGCGCATGACGAGGATCAGCGCGACAACACCGTCGGCGCACGCCGGCAGCAGGTGGCCATCCTCTTTGCCGAATGGCGGCAGGCGATGGCGTGGTTCAACCCCGAGTTGCTCACGATCCCGCTCGAGACGCTGCGTGCGTGGATGGATGCCGACACGGATCTGGCCCTCTACCGGTTCATGATCGAGAACCTGTTCCGGCAGCAGGAGCACGTGCTCGATGAGAAGGGCGAACACCTGCTGTCGCTCGCCGGACAGCTCACCCGCGTGCCGGACGAGGCGTACGAGGCCCTGTCGACGGCTGACGTGAAGTTCCCGACGATCACGCTGAGCACGGGCGAGTCCGTGCAGGTGACGTACCCGCGCTATCGCGCGCTGCTCGCCACCAATCGCGTGCAGGCCGACAGGGCGAAGGCGTTCGAGGCGCACCATCAGGTCTTCGAGTCGTCGCTCAACACGTACGCCGCGCTCTACAACGGCGTGCTGCAGCGCGACTGGTACCAGGCGCGTGCGCGCGGCTACGCGTCCACGCTCGAAGCCGCGCTCCATGGCGACAACATCCCGACCGCCGTCGTCGAGAACCTGATCGCGTCTGCCCGCGCGAACCTCGGCGCGTATCAGCGGTACGAACGGCTCCGTCGCCGTGCGCTGAAGCTCGAGACGTATCACCTGTACGACGGCTCGATTCCGCTTGTCGACTTCACGGAACACTACCCGTACCGACAGGTGGTGGAGTGGATCGTGGACTCCGTGTCGCCGCTCGGACAGACGTACCAGCGCCGGCTCGCCGAGGGTTTCGACAAGCGCTGGGTGGACATCTACGAGAACGAGGGCAAGCGTTCGGGCGCGTACTCGGCGGGCGTGTACGGCGTCCACCCGTACGTCCTGATGAACTACAACGACACGCTCGACTCGGCGTTCACGCTGGCGCACGAGATGGGGCACTCGATGCACACGGTGCTGGCGCAGGAGCGGCAGCCGTTCGTGTACTCGGACTACACGATCTTCGTCGCCGAAGTGCCGTCGACGTTGAGCGAGGCGCTGCTGCTGGACTACCGGCTCGCACACGCCACCAACCCCGACGAACGCATCGTGCTCCTCCAGCACGCAATCGACGGCATCACCGGCACGTTCTTCACGCAGGTGATGTTCGCCGACTGGGAACTGCAGGCGCATCGACTGGTGGAGGCGGGACAGCCGATCACGGCGGACGTCCTCAGCAATCTGTACGCCGAGACCTTGCGCGCCTACCATGGCGACGCCATCGACTACGACGAGCTGTCGCGCGTCACGTGGGCGCGCATCCCGCACTTCTTCGGCTCGCCCTACTACGTCTATCAGTACGCCACCTGTTACGCGTCGAGCGCGCAGCTGCTCGTGGGGCTGCGCGATGCGGATCCGGCGGTGCGCGAAGCCACCATCGCGCGCTATCTCGATCTGCTCGCGGCAGGCGGCAGCGACTACTCGATGGCGCTGCTCGGCAGGGCGGGCATCGACCTGGCCAATCCCGCCACCGTCGGCGCCATCGGCACGCTCCTCGACACGCTCGTCGACCAGCTCGAAGACGCGCTCCGCGCGCGCGGGCTCGTCTGAGGCTCATTCATGATGCGCAAACCCGTCGTCCTCATCACCGGCGCGGGCGGGGAGATCGGCCACGGCCTGATCACCCGTCTCGCTGCCTCCGGCCGCCAACGCATCGTCACGCTCGACCTGACGCGGCTCGACGCCTCGATCGGCTCGCTCGTCACGCGCGAGTTCACGGGCTCGATCCTCGACAACGCGCTGCTCGAGCGCATCCTGTCGGAGTTCGAGATCGACCTCGTCTTCCACCTGGCGGCCCTGCTCTCGACGCGGTCGGAGTTCACGCCCGTGATGGCGCACCAGGTCAACGTGGAAGGCACGCTCTCGCTGCTGGAGTTCGCGCAGAAGGAAGGCGAGTCGCACGGACGTCCCGTCGTCTTCGTGTATCCGTCGAGCATCGCCGCGTACGGTCTGCCTGACGCGGACACGCGCAAAGCCGCCGGTCGCGTCAACGAAGATCAGTACACGACGCCGACGACGATGTACGGGTGCAACAAGCTGTATTGCGAGCTGCTCGGTACGTACTACGCGCGGCACTACAAACAGCTCTCGGCGGCACCGGCGGCGAGTCGGGTCGACTTCCGCGCGATTCGTTTCCCGGGATTGATCTCGGCGGCCACGCTGCCATCGGGCGGTACGTCCGACTTCGCGCCGGAGATGCTGCACGCGGCGGCTCGCGGCGAGGCCTACGACTGCTTCGTGCGTCCCGACACGCGCATTCCATTCATGGCGATGCCCGACGCGGTGGAGGCGCTGCTGAAGCTCGCGGCCGCACCGCGCTGGGAGCTCACGCGGACGGCGTACAACATCGGCGCGTTCAATCCGTCGGCTGACGAAGTGCGCGCGCGCGTCCTCGACGCGTTCCCCGGCGCGCAGATCGGGTTCGAGATCGATGCCAAGCGACAGGGCATCGTCGACACGTGGCCGGAGGATGTGGACGATTCGGCCGCGCGCGCCGATTGGGGCTTCTCGCCCGCATACGATTTCACGCGCGCCTTCGACGAATACCTGCTGCCCGCCATCCGCGCCCGATACGCCTGAACGGCGGCACCGCGCAATGCGGGGAATGCCGCGATGCCGGGAATGTCGACGTGCCGGGCCCGGAGAGCCTGCCCTACCACTGCGGCGATAGGTAGGGTCGGCCCTCCGGGGCCGACCGCATCTCAACGCGTCACTCGCCGGGAGGGACGCACCGTTCGCCGGAACGCCATCGCGCCCGCGACACCTTCTTCGTATCGTCACCAAGGAGCATGCACGTGGTGACGACGATGATGATAGGGAACGAGCGATTCGGCCGGAGCGAGCAGGGGCGATGGCGGGCCACCCTCCTGCACGGCGGGGTGGTCGGCGCGCTGTGCACGGGGCTGCTGGCCCTGTGGGTGGTGGCCGCGCTCATGGCGGCGCTGCTGACGCAGCCGGCCGTCACGCTGACGACACTGGAACGCGATGGTGCGCGCGGCGTGCCGGCCGTGGTGCGGCAGGGGACGTCGGCGGTGTTCACCGGCTGGATGGGCACAGCGACGAACGGAGGCCTGCGATGAGCCGCGGGTGCGCCGCCACACGCACACACACGGTCGCCACAGGGCTGCTGTTCCTGCTGAGTGGTGTCGCCCTCTGGGCGGCCTCGCAGGGGTGGTACTCCATCCATCAGGCGATTGCGTGGTGGCCGGCGACCTTCATCTTCCCGGCCGTCCATCGCCTGACGTCGCCGCCGCCCGGGCGCAGCGTCTTCGCCGGTCTGGGGTGGCTCGCGGCGGGTGGACTGCTCATTGCCGCCAACCTCGACTACATCCAGATCCGCGTGGGCACCATCGTCGCCATCGTCCTGCTGGTGGCGGGCGGGCGTCTCTTGTGGCAGGCCCGGCAGCCAGGGAGACAGTCATGAGGCGCGAGCGTGGCGGGTCCAGCGGACAGGCCCTCGTCGGCCTGCTCCTGCTCGTCGTCGGCGGACTGCTGTTTGCGCAGAACCTCGACGTGATCGACGTTCGCCGGTACTGGCGCTTCTGGCCGGTCGCCCCCCTGGCCATCGGCCTGTTCAAGCTGATCGTTCCCGGCAGCCGCGGCGATCGTATCCTCGGCGTGATTCTGACGGCATTCGGCGGTGCGCACCTGGCGCGCGTGCTCGGCTACTGGTCGCCGAGACCGCCGGACCTGGTCGCACTGGTGCTGATGGCCGTCGGCGGCTACTTCGTCTTCCGCGGGCTGTTCGGCCGTCAGGCACCTGTCGTGGGACCCGATTCGAGCGACACGATTTCCGGGTTCACGATCATGGGCGGGTTCGGGCGCACCAACAACTCGAAGTCCTTTCGCGGCGGCGATCTGACGGTGTTCATGGGCGGATGCGAGATCGATCTCCGGCAGGCGTCGATGCGGGAACCGGCGGCCATCGACGTGTTCGTCATGTGGGGTGGCGTCGAGGTGCGCGTGCCGGAGGACTGGACCGTGGAGATGCGCGGCATGCCGCTGCTCGCGGGTTTCGTCGACAAGACGCGTCCGCCGGCGATGGCCACCGAGAAGCGACTCATCGTGCGGGGTGTGGCGCTGATGGGCGGCGTCGAGGTCAAGAACTAGGTGCATCCACTCTTCGGCCGACTCGCGCCGCTTGCCGCGTACCTGGGGCTCTGGTCTCTCGTCGGACTGGCCGCGGCCCTGACACTGGTGCTGCGCGTCGGATGGACGCCGCAGGGCAGCGTCCTCACGGCGCTCCCCGTTGCGCTTGCATACGGCGTCGTGTGTCTCGCGGCGTGGTACGTGTGTCGCGCGTTCCCGCTGAGCGGCAACGCCTGGCGCGTGCTGCTGGCGCACGTCGGCGCGGCGAGCCTCACCGGTTCCGTGTGGGTGATGTTCGCCCGCGGGTGGGCGGGCACCGTGGGCAACGGCCCTCCGTGGTCGCGCGACGTCACCGTGCTGCTCTCGACCGTCGCGGTGCTGCTCTTCCTTCTTTCATCAGCGGTGCATTACGTGTTCATCGCGCTCGAGGATCAGGAGGCCGCGCGACGGCAGGCGCTGGAGTCGGCGGTGCTCGCGCGTGAAGCCGAACTGCGTGCGTTGCGCGCGCAGGTGAACCCGCACTTCCTGTTCAACAGCCTGCACTCGATCGGAGCGCTCGCCGGCACGCGGCCGGTGGCCGCGCGCGACATGGCGATCGCGCTCGGCGAGTTCCTGCGCCAGAGCCTGCGCCTCGGCGGACTGGCGGGCGTGCCGCTTCAGGAGGAAGTCGAGTTGATGGGGCAGTACCTCGCGATCGAGCAGGTACGCTTCGGCGATCGGCTGCGCGTGCACATCGACGTCGAGCCGGATGCCGGCACAACGCGCGTGCCACCGCTCCTGCTCCAGCCGCTTGTCGAGAACGCGATCAAGCACGGCGTTGCGGGACTGCTCGACGACGGGGTCGTGTCCATCACCGCACGTGTTGGAGACGGCCAGGTGCACGTGACGGTCGTCAACGCGTTCGATCCGGAGGTGCAGAGTCCCGCCGGCACCGGCACCGGACTGCGCAACGTACGCGACAGGCTCGCCACGCACTACGGTCCGGCGGCGACGTTTCGTGCGGCCGCTGACGGCGAGCGGTTCAGCGTGACGCTGACCTATCCGTGCGAGCAGGCACGACACGAGGAATCCCGCGCATGACCAGCCCGCTGCTCAAGGTGCTCGTGGTGGACGATGAGGCGCTCGCGCGGCAGGTGGCGGTCGAGTACCTGCGAGAGTGTGATGGCGTCGAAGTGGTGGGCGAGTGCGCCAATGGCTACGAGGCCGTCAAGGCCGTGAGCGATGCCATGCCCGACGTGCTGCTGCTCGACGTGCAGATGCCGAAGCTCTCGGGATTCGACGTGCTCGAACTGATCGGCTCAGGCCCCGCCGTCATCTTCGCGACGGCGCACGACGAGTTCGCGCTGAAGGCGTTCGACGTCCATGCCGTGGACTACCTGCTCAAGCCGTTCAGTCAGGCGCGTCTGGCCGACGCGATCGAGCGCGCCCGTCAGCGCCTCGTCGCGCGGACGGCATCGCCCGCCGACGGTCTGCGGTCGGCGCTGCGCACGGCGCGTCTCACGCGCATCCTCGTGCGCGACGGCGGCAAGGTGTTCATCGTGCCCGTCGACACGCTCGACTACGCACAGGCGCAGGACGACTACGTCCTGCTGCACACGCAGGGACGCAACCTCCTCAAGGAACAGCCGATCGGCTCGCTGGAGATGCAGCTCGAGCCGTCGGCGTTCGTGCGCATCCACAGGTCCTGGATCCTCAATCTCGCGCGGCTCGCGCGCGTGGAAGTGGAAGCCAGGGATCGCCGCGTGGCGGTGCTGCACGACGGCACGCGGCTGCCCATCAGCCGATCCGGCCATCAACGCCTGAACACCGCCCTCGGCCGCTGACAGGTCCGTTTCGGGAGAAGACAGGACGGCAGGGCCTGTGAAGCAAGTCGCCTGATGGAGGCAGGCGCGGGTCCTGTCGCCGGACAGCCCCACCCGTCCTCCTCGCCAGGAGCACTCGTACGGGGGAGGCTCGTCGGCACGGGCGGGGCGGCCCCGTCCGTCGCCACCCGCGCCTGCGAGGAGAGAAGGACGCGATTTCAGATGGCAGCCGCTCGAGGCCTCATGGAGGCCAGGGGTTTCAACCCCTGGCACTCTGACCGCTGCGCGATTGCCCGTTCGGCATCCAGACATGTAGATTGGCGGATGTGAGGGATCTGTCCGCGTTCTGCCGCCTGCTCGGAGACGATGTCCGCCTGCGTCTCATCCGCCTGCTGAAGAAAGAGCAGCTCAACGTCAAGGAGCTCACGGCGATCCTGGGCATCGCCCAGTCGGGCGTGTCGCGACATCTCGGCCTGCTGCGCAAGAGCGGACTCGTGGAGGAGCGGCGCGAAGGCGGGTACGCGTACTACTCGCTGCGCCCCGACGGCGCGGGCCAGGCCCTGCCCATGTGGGAGGCGCTCGAAGCGTCGCTGCCGCCGGCCGACGATGATGCGGAATTGCGCGCCGATGATGCGCGGCTGCTCGAGGTGCTGCGGCTGCGCAAGGAAGACTTCCTGGCGCACGGCAGCAGCGCGGGGCAACTCGTGCCCGGTCGCAGCTGGGCGGCATGGAGTCGCGCGCTGGGGCACCTGCTGCCGCCGCTCATCGTGGCCGACGCGGGCTGCGGCGAGGGCTACCTGGCGATGGAAGCCGCGCGGTGGGCCGAGCAGGTGATCGCCATCGATCACTCGCGCGAGGCGCTCGCGTTTGCCAAACAGCTCGCCCGCAAGCGCGGCGTCTCGAACATCGTCTGGAAGGAAGGGCGCATCGAGCACCTGCCGCTGCCTGATGCCTCCGTCGACGTCGTGCTCCTGTCGCAGGCCCTGCACCACGTGCCGACGCCCGAAACGGCGCTGGCAGAAGCCGTTCGCGCGGTGAAGCCGGGCGGCACCGTGCTCCTGCTCGAACTGCGCGCCCATGCGCAGGAGTGGGTGCGTGAGCGTCACGGCGATCGCTGGCTCGGCTTCCGCGACGAGGCGCTGGAAGACTGGCTGTTCCGCGC
>CAYRAE010000126.1:0-9360 GCA_964422175.1 uncultured Luteitalea sp.
ACCACTTCGAAGCCGATGCCCTGCTCGTGCAGGAACAGCGCTTCCTTGCCGCCGCTGTCGAACACGAACGGGTCGCCCCACTTCAGGCGAACCACGGACTTGCCTTCGCGGGCCTTCTCGGCGAGCAGCAGGCAGATCGCATCCTGCGCCGGTTCGTCCGGCGCCGCATTGCCCACCTCGATGCACTCGGCGTCGGGACGCGCCATCCGGAGCAGGCGCGGGTGGATCAAGGCGTCGTGGACGACAACGTCCGCGGCAGCCAGACAGCGCAGCCCGCGCACGGAGATCAGGGATGGATCCCCCGGACCGGCGCCCACGATGGACACGGGAGTCATGGGGGGCATCTTACAGCTATAAGGGCTTGAGCCTTGGGCCTTCAGAGCCAACCGGCCTCAGGGGCTGGGCCTTGGGCCTTCACGGCGGGTCAGTCCTGTCCCGGCAGCGGGCCGTCGTATTCGCGGACGGCATCGAGGATTGCGCCGGCGCCGTCGGCGAGGAGGCGGTCGGCGACCTGTTCACCGAGTGCTTCCGGATCTGACGACTGGCCGAAGCCGATCGCGCGGACTTCCGTGTCGCTCTCGATCGATGTGACGCACGCGAGCATCTCGAGGCCACCGTCTGCCGTCGCGCGGCAATGTGCCCCGAGGGGAAGCTGGCATCCGCCGCCGAGTGTCGCGACGAGCGCGCGTTCGGCACGCAGCGCCACATCGGCGGCCGGATCGGCGATTGCCACGAGCGTCTGCGTGACGTCGTCGGCATCCTCGCGACACTCGATGGCCACGATGCCCTGGCCTGGCGCCGGGATGCACACATCGACGGGGAGACAGCCGCTGATGCGATCGCCGCGATCGAGCCGCTGCAGTCCGGCGGCGGCCAGGACGAGCGCGTCGAAGTCGCCGCTGTCGAGCTTGCGCAGTCGCGTGTCGACGTTGCCACGCACGGGCAGGAACTCGGCGCCGGGCAGGTGCCGGTGCAGCTGCGCCACGCGCCGTACGCTGCTCGTGCCGATGCGAGGCGTGTCGCCGAGCGCGGCGCGCAGCCGGGCGACGCTCGCGTCGCTGAGCGTCCGCCCGTCCGGCAGCACCACGGCGTCGCGTGCGTCGGCGCGCGGCAGCACACCGGCGATGTGCAGGCCGTCTGGCAACGTCACGGCCATGTCCTTCGCGCTGTGGACGGCGATGTCGATCTCGCCGGCGAGCAGCGCGTCCTCGATCTCCTTGACGAAGAGCCGCTTGCCGCCGATGTCCGAGAGCGGCGCGTCCTGGAGGCGATCGCCGTCCGTCCTGATGACGACGATCTCGCACGGCGCCACGCCGAGCGCGTCGAGGCGGGCCTTGACGGTGTTGGCCTGCCACAACGCCAGCGCGCTCCCGCGCGTGCCGATCCGCCACGCGAGGCTCATCGGGGCGTCTCCGTCGTGTCGGCCGCGGCGTCGGCAGCCGATCCGGTCTCGCTCTCGCCGTCCTCGTCGAGTGCGAACAGGCGACGCAGTGCCGTCGAGCACGCGTCCATCGTCTCGCTGTCGTCGATCGACTTGAGCTGTTCTGTCGGTGTCAACAGCAGTTTCTCGATCATCAGCCGCGTGACCTCGTCGACGCGCGCGCGTGCCTCGGGTCCGAGACCGGTGATCTTCGGGGCGAGGCGCTCCAGCTCCGCCTGTCGTACGCGTTCGAACCGGCTCCGCAACGCGACGACGGTCGGGATCGCGGCGCGCGAGCGCAGCCAGCCATGCCAGGCCGTGACCTCGTCGTTCACGAGGCGCTCGGCCTTCTCCACGGACTGCCTGCGCCGCGCGAGATTCTCTTCGACGATGCCGCGGAGGTCGTCGATGTTGTAGAGGAAGACCTCTTCGATCGTGGCGACGTCGGCCGACACGTCGCGCGGCACGGCGAGGTCCACGATGAACAGCGGACGACCGCGGCGCGCGTCCTGGACGGCCGTGATGTCCGCGCTCGTGAGCACGGTGTCGGAGGCACCCGTGGCCGAGACCAGGATGTCCACGTCGGCGAGCGTGTCGAGCCGCGACTCCCATGCCACGGCACGCCCGGCGACCTCGGCCGCGAGCGCGTCGCCCCGATCGCGGCTGCGCGCGGCGATCGCCAGGCTCGCGACCTGTTCCTGGAAGTGCTGGGCGCAGAGCCGCGACATCTCGCCAGCGCCGAACACCATCATGTGCAGGCGCGAGAGGTCGCCGAAGATCTTGCGTGCCAGCGTGCGCGCGGCGTGGCTCAGCGAGACGGCGCCTTCGGCGAGTCCCGTATCAGTACGTACACGCTTACCTATCGAGAACGCGCCGTGGAAGAGCCTGTTGATGACGGCGCCGGTGCCGCGCTCCTCGCTCGCCACCTTGTACGCGTCCTTCACCTGGCCCAGGATCTGCGGCTCGCCGACGACGAGCGAGTCGAGGCCGGCGGCGACGCGGAAGAGGTGCCGGGCCGCGTCGGCGTCGGTGCGCACGTACAGCGACGCGTCGATCTCGTCGCGCGGGACGCCGCGGTACTCGGCCAGGCAGTCGATGATGCGCCGGCCCATCGCCGCCGGATCGTCGGCCACCGCGTAGACCTCCGTGCGGTTGCACGTGGAGAGCAGGACGGCGTCCTCGCAGCCGTCGTTGGCGAGCCGATCGAGCGCGGCGGGCACCATGGATCGGCTGATGCCGATCCGTTCGCGCACGTCGACCGGCGCGGTGTGGTGACTGAGGCCGACGAGGACGAGGTGCATCAGGAGAAGTTGTGGCTCCGGGCGAAGAAGTACGCCACGGGCAGGAAGTTGAGCAGCACGAGCGCGAAGCCGATGACAGACAGCCACGCCGCGCGCCGTGGCGCGAGGCCGCCCCAGCGGCGGGTCGCCAGCAACAGACCGTACAGCAGCCACGTCGCGAGCGCCATCAGGATCTTGGGGTCGGCGAGCGTCATGTGTGGCAGGCGCGGGTCGTCGACCATCTCGGCGCCCACGGTGCGGAGCCATGCCGCGCCGCCGGCCAGGCCGAGCGTGAGCAGTGCCCAGCCGATCGTGATCGCGCGCATGTTCATGCGGTCGAGCACCTGGAGCGACGGCAGGCGCTGGAAGAACAGGCCGGGCGAGCGGCGCTTCAGTTCACGGAACAGCAGGACGTACGTGATGCCGATGACGCACGCGAGCGCGAAGCTCGCGTAGGCGAACAGCGCCGCGCCGACGTGGAGCGCGACGAACGGCCCGTCGAAGAACGCCGGCACGGTGGTGGGCATCTCGCCGTGCGCGACGAGCCCCTGCAGCGCCACCAGGAGCGGCGTGACGAAGATGCCGATGCCCCGCTCGTCGGTCGAGACCTCGATCGACAGGTACGACACGGCGAGCATCCAGACGAACGTGGACACCGCGCCGGTCCGGCCCGTCATCGGCGGCATGCCGAGTTCCATCGTGTACATCCCGAGCACGAAGGTGTGCACGAGCACTGCCAGCATCAGACACCCGGTGGCCACACGCCCGGCCAGTCCGCGTCGCGTGACGAAATGCCACACGTACGCCGAGAAGGCGGCGAAGTAGAGCAGGGCAAGTGTCATTGCGGGCGTCGGCTACTCGGTGGGGCCGTAGTAGCCCTGCTTGGTGCGGGCCAGGGTGTTGGGCCGTTCCACACGGACGACGATGCGTCGCCAGCGTCCGTCACGGCGCTGATTGCGCGACGCGTAGCCCACCGTGTACTGCGCCGCCAGTTCGTCGGCGACGGCTCCGTAGATTACCGGGAGCTCGCTGGCGCTCATCGGGAAGAACGCTTTGGCCCCGGTCTCCTGCGCGAATTGCTTCAGCACGAAATCGGATTCCGAGAACCCGCCCATCGGACGGCCCTTCGCGTTGCCATCCTTCAGGCCAATCGTGTAGACGGCCACCTCGGAGCGCTTCGCGAGTTCCAGCACCTCCTCGAACGGCACGAGGCTCGACGTGTCCTCGCCGTCGGAGAGCACGACGATCGCCTGGCGGCGCACGTCCTGCTGCACGTTGGCGCGCATGCGCCTGAACTCGTTCAGCGCGATGTAGACGGCGTTGTACAGCGACGTGGATCCGCCCGCCGTCGTGCGCCGGACGGCGGTCACCAGCCTGTCGCGTTCCGACGTGAACGTCTGCAGGATCTCGGCGCGGCTATCGAAGTCGACGATGGTCATGATGTCGTCGGCGCGCATGCGATCGATGAAACCGATGGCGGCCTGCTGCGCGATGGGCAGCTTGTCGACCATGCTGGCGCTCGTGTCCACGAGCAGGCCCAGCGCCGTCGGCAACTGCGTCCCGGAGAAGAACATGACCTCCTGCTTGACGCCGTCCTCGAACACCGAGAACGCCTCTCGCGGCAGGCCCGTGACGAACCGGCCGTCCTTCTCCGTGACGGTGACGTTGAGCGACACGACCTCGACGCCCGATCGGAACGTCGGCTGATCGGGCGGCTGCGACCCGGGCGCCAGCAGGATCTCGGTCTCGGGCGGCTGCGCCGGCGCGACGGGCTCCTGCGTGTCCACGCGTGCCGTCAACACGACGAGCGCCGCGACGCCGGCGGCGAGGAACTGACGCGTCATCGCGGCGTCCGGTTGTCCGGCAGCGTGTTGCCACGCACTTTCAGGGTGGGGCGCGCCGAAGACACCTCGACCTTGCGGGGAGGAATCAGCCTGTCGGGGCGGCCGTACACGACGACGAATTGCGTGGTCGCCGCGCGTCCGACCTTCTGCAGCGCATCGGAGATGCTCAGGTTGGTGATGAGCAACTCGCGCAATCCGCCCGTCTCCGTCGTGCCGCGATCGATCACGATGCTGCGGTCGCGGACGCTCTGGCTCTGCGTGTTGGCGCGCGTGGTGTCCTGGAGTTCCAGCACGTGCAGGACGGCGCCCGCCCTGGCGAGCGCGTCGAGCGCGAGGTCGTACGGGCGGTCGCTGAACTCGCTGCCCATGCTCGTGACGACGATGAGCGCGGCACGCGCGGGGTGGCGCTTCTCGATCGCACGCGACGCCTCGATGATCCCCTCGACCGTCGTGGCGCCCGAGGACGGCTGGATGAAGAGCCGTCTCACGCCGCGCAGCAGTTGCGCCTGGCTCGTCGTGGAGGGGACCTGCACGGTCGGCCTGTCTGCGACGGTCATGAGCGTGATCGGGTTCGGCCCGGCGAATGCCGTGACGAACTTCTCGAGGCCGATGCGCATGTCCTGGAGCGCGCGCGTCGACGCCACGCTGTTGTCCACGAGCAGCGTGATGTCCACGGGTTCGGTGGCGCGCGTGACGCTCACCACTTCGCGGGCCACGCCGTCTTCGCGGATCACCACATCGTCGGCCGAGAGGGTCTCGACGGGTGTGTCGTTCTCGCCGACGGCGGTGACGAGGATCGTGCGCTGACGAGGGTTGGACTGGCCGTGGGCGTCTGCGACGCCAAGGGTGGAACCGAGCAGACCAGCGACGACGAGGGTGAAGAGAGGGCGCATCAGGTGTCTCCGTCGCGGCAGGGGCCCGCCCATGGAGTATAGTCGAGGGTCCGTTGACCCTTTCACCCCGCCCTCCGGACTACTGGCGGACCGTCGGCGAGCTCGGTTCGCTCGGCCTGTCGTTCGTGCTGGCGATCGTCATCGGCACGTGGGCGGGCCTCTGGGTCGATCGCACCTTCGCCACCAGCCCCTGGGGCATGCTCGCCGGGTTCTGCCTGGGCTTTGCCGCCGCCGTGCTCAACGTGGTGCGGATCACGCGCCGGGCGCTCGGCAGTGGCAAGTCCTGACGCCACCAGTCCCATCGGCGCGCGCGCCGTGGCGCGGCGACTCGGCAGGGACACGCTCATCGTCCTGGCGGTGAGCGCAGCGGTCGCGTGGCTGCTGGGCGACGTCCGGATGGCGGGCGGCGTGCTCGGCGGCGGCGTGCTCTCGGCCATCAGTGGCGTCGTGCTCTACAGGGCTGTTGCTGCCCTGGGACCGTCAGCGTCGGATGGCGAGGCCAGACGCACGTCGCCGGCCAGAGTGGCGGCGGGACTGGTCCTGCGCCATGCGTTGCTGCTCGGGGCGGGCTACGTTATCATTGGCCGTTTGCACCTGCACCCGCTGGGGGTGCTGGTGGGCGTCTCCGCCGTGGTCGTTGCCGCGATGATGGAGACCGCCAGGTCCTGGCGCTAGCCGGCCGAAGTCTCATGGAACATCACACACTCTGGATCGTCGAGGCCGTCAACCGCCTGTTGGGGCCGTTCGTGGCGTCGCTTCTCGGCAAGACCTACACGCCGGGCCTGCAGGTGATTCCGGATCACCTCGTCATGTGCGCGTTGATCGTGCTGGCCGTCACGGTGTTCTGCCTCGCGGTGCGGTCCACCTTCAGCGTGGACAATCCGGGCCGGCTCCAGATCGTGCTCGAGGACATCGTCGGCTTCCTTGACGGCCTCCTGAAGGAACACATCGGACCGCAGGGCTCGAAGTTCCTCCCGCTCGTCGGCTCCATCTTCGTGTTCATCTTCCTGGCCAACGCGATCGGCAAGGTGCCGGGCCTGATGTCGCCGACTGCCAACATCAGCACGACGCTCGGCTGCGCCCTCACCGTGTGGGTGTACTACCACCTCCAGGGCATCAAGGCGCAGGGCATCGTCGCGTACATCAAGCACTTCATCATCCCGCCGGGCGTGCCGCTCTTCGTGGCGCCGATCATGGCGCCCATCGAGCTGATCAGCCACGTGTCGCGCGTAATGTCGCTGTCACTGCGTCTGTTCGGCAACGTGTACGGCGAGGAACTCGTCGTGTTGATCATGGCCAGCATCATCCCGTTCCTCGTGCCGCTGCCGATGATGTTCCTCGGCGTGGTCACCGGGTCGCTGCAGGCCTACATCTTCACGCTGCTGACGATCATCTATCTGGCTGGCGCGGTCCACGTCGAACACGGGCATGACGATGCCCATCACGACGATGGGCACGCGCACGGCGACTCGCCTGCGCACGCGCACGCCGCGGCGTAGGCATCGGGTCGGCAGACTTCGGCAACCGTCGGGCCCCGGTCTGCAACGTCGACCCAAGGCGCGCCACAGGCGACGCCAGCGACCACACGGTCGTGCACTCGTGTAATGCCGGCGACACGTGATTGAAGGGCCTCGAGGAGGCATGCACATGATGAAGAAGTTCTCCGCAGTTCTCGCGCTGGTGATGGCGGCTGGTTTCGTCTCGCCCGCGTACGCGCAGGAAGTGGCCGGCGGCGGTGTGGCGGCCGGTGTCACGCAGTGGGCCGTGGTGACGGCCGGCTTCGCGCTCGCCATCGCGGCGGCGTTCGGCGCGCTGGCGCAGGGCAAGGCCGTGAGCGCGGCCGCCGAAGGCATCGCGCGCAACCCGGGCGCGGCAGACCAGATCCGCGGCGCGCTGCTGCTCGGCCTCGTGCTGATCGAGTCGCTCGTGATCTACGTGCTGCTCGTCTCGCTGATCATCTTCTTCGTTCGCAACGGCGCGCTCGGCCTGGCGTAACGAGTCGAGTCTCACCGGCGGCGCGCTCGCGCCGCCGGCCCCCCGGCCCCGCAGAACGCTTCCGATGTCTCGCGTCGACGTCTATCTCCTGTTGACAGCGATCATCTGGGGAAGCAACTACAGCGTCATCAAGTTCGTGGTCCAGGATGTGCCCGGCCGGACCTTCAACGGACTGCGGCTCGCCATCGCCTCGGCCGTCTTCCTGTTCATCATCGCCGCGCGCCGCACCGATCACGTGCGGAGACTCACGCGTCGCGACTGGGCCGTCGTGGTCCTGCTCGGCATCGTCGGGCAGTTCATGTACCAGATTCTGTTCATCGACGGGCTCGAGCGCACGAGCGCGATGAACGCGTCGATCATCATCGCGTGTACGCCGATCGCCGTGAGCATCGTGTCTGCCGCACTGGGGCACGAGCGGCTTCCGCTCGCGCACTGGCTGGGCACGGCCCTGTCGTTCGTGGGCGTCACCCTCATCGTCGGCGGAGGCGCGGTGAGCGGCGTGTCGTCGCCGGTGGGCGACATCATGATGATCGCGTGCGTGCTGTGCTGGACGGTCTATACCGTCGCCGCGCGTCCCTTGCTGGTGTCGTATTCACCCATCGTGATCACCGGGCTGTCGATGGCGATCGGGACGGTGCTCTTCATGCCGTTCGCGGTGGGCGACTTCGCGCGGACGCCATGGCGCGACGTGCCCGTCGTCGCATGGGTGTGCGTGGTGTTCTCGTCGCTGCTCGCGCTCAACTTCTCGTACACGTCGTGGTATCTCGGCGTGCGGCAGCTCGGGTCGTCGCGCACGTCGCTCTATTCGAACGTGGTCCCCGTGGCGGCCCTCGTCGTGGCGATGGTCTGGCTCGGCGAACGCCTCGCCGGCCTGCGCCTCCTGGGCGCCGCGCTCGTTGCCGTCGGCGTACTGGTCACGCGATGGACGGGTTCGCGCCCATCCGGAATGTAGGGCGACCCTTCAGCCGCGGGCCATTCGAAGACGTGGCGCGTTGAGCCCCGGTGCCCGGTGTCCGAGATTTCGGTGCCCGGTGCCCGGTGCCCGGTGACCGGGGATTCCGGTGCCCGGCCTCAGTTCACGATCTGCGCGTGGCGGAGCAGGCGGGCGCTGATGTTGACGCCGGCGCGGGCGGCTTCGGCGGGGTTGACGGTGAAGCGGAAGCGCGGGCCGTCGGCCACGAGGTTCAGCACGAGGCCGGGCTGGTCTGGGCAGTTGCCATCACCCACGGTCACCACACCCTGATCCGCGAGCTGGCGTGCGATCGCCGCAGTGCCCGCGCCGAGCACCACGACCGACGCGTCGACATGGGCCAGTGCGCTGGCTGAGGGCACATCCACGACAGTGATCGTCCGGACGCCCGGCTGCTGGGCGTAGGCCGCGCGCAGGGCCGCACCAAGCGCCGTGTTGTCCACGACGGCAATCGTGATTCCCGTCCCTGCCGCGAGCGCGGGCCATTCCACGAACCGCAGCATGCCCACGATCGTCGTGACGCGTGCACTCTCGGGGACTTCGGCGACGGCCACCGCCGGGCTTCCGGCCATGGTGCCGAGACACAGCGCGATCGCCAGCAGGCCAGAGGGAATCCGGGTCAGCGGTCGAGAGCCCTGCGTCGTCATGTTCGGGGAATCGGCGCTCGTCACGGGGACTTGAATGGCGGGTTCAATTGCCGCGACTGCCTGCCGATTCAGGACAAGGGGCTTCCCCACCTGTTCGATGCTTCGCCACTCCCTCCGTCGTCAGCTCACCCTGGTCCTCATCGCCGCCATCACGTGTGCGCTCGCGCTCACGGGGATCGGGATTGCCGTGTATGACCAGGCCACTGCGCGTGCGTCGCTCGTCCAGGAGATCGAGGCCGTGGCCGACGTCGTGGGTGAAGGCAGCGCCGCCGCCCTGACCTTCGAGGACCCGTCGTTCGCTGACGACACGC
>CAYRAE010000127.1:0-9144 GCA_964422175.1 uncultured Luteitalea sp.
AGAGCGTGCCGACGTGGTTCGACGTCATCAACTCCACCGTCTTCGGGCTCAGGAGTCGCGCGCCATCGAGCGTGCCGCCGTTGAGGAGCATCTGGAGGAAGCGCGCGTAGTCGGAGGCCGTCGAGACGAGACCGGCGCCGCCAGAGAACGATGCGCGCGGACCGGTGACGTAGTCGCCCTGACCCGTGCCCGGCGCAGGCGCCTTCTCGATGGCAGCGCCCGCCTTCGGTACCGAGTACACCGTGGCCAGCCGATCGGCCTGCGCGGGATCGACGTAGAACGCCGTGCTCGTCATCTTCAGCGGCGTGAAGATGCGGGTGCGCATGAAGTCCGCGAGCGACTGGCCGCTCGCCTTCTCGACCACCACGCCGAGGACGTCGGTGTTGAAGCCGTACACGTACTTCTCGCCTGGCTGCGAATCGATCGGCAGGCCCGCGAGGCGGTCGATCGTCGCGGCAATCGGCTCGTTCTTGTCGGCGAAGTACCAGCCGATGACGCCGGCCGACTTGTAATCGGCTTCGAACGGATTGCCGCTGCCGTAGGAGATACCGGCCGTGTGCGTCAGCAGGTGGCGAATGGTGATGGGGCGTACGGCGGGCCCGCGTCCGGCCATCGCGGCGGCCGCGCCGGGCGATGTCCCCGAAGGGGCCGGCACCACGACGGTGGTCTTCGCGAACGACGGGATGAAGCGCGACACGGGATCGTCGAGGTGAACCCGACCCTCTTCGACGAGCATCATCACCGCCACGCTCGTCACGGCTTTGCTCATCGACGCGATGCGGAAGAGCGTGTCCGTGGTCATCGGCACGCTCCGCTCGATGTCGCGCCGTCCGGCGGCTTCGTGGTACACGACCTTGCCGTTCCTCGCGACGAGCGTCACGGTGCCCGCGAGGCGCCCCTGGTCCACGTAGTCCTTCATCGTGGCCGTGATGCGCGCCACGCGATCGGGCGCCATCCCCACGGCGTCTGGCGCACCCGTCGACAGGCCCTGCGCGAACGCACCGGCAGCCGACGCCCAGACGACAGCTGCGACAACGAACTTCCGCATCATCCGATTCCCTCCGTGTGACATGTGCGCATGGTACGCCGCCTCGCTCCCCTTGGCATTCCCGGCATCCCGGCATCGCGGCATTTCAGGCCCTCATCACCGTGGCATCCGGGAGACGAGGACTTCTCCCGTCTTCCGCTGGATCGACCACAACGCCGTCGGGTCAGCCGGGTCGAGGGCGATGCCCTGCCCTTCGCTCTCGACGGGGACGATCGCGTCGAGCACGAGCGTCGCGCCGGCGGATGGCAGCCGCAGGATGTGCAGTTCGGGCGCATGGTGGCCCGACGTGATGAGACGTCCATCGGGTGTCCACACACCGCCGGAGCTGCTCATGCCGTCCCATCGCTCGACGACGGATTTCGGGAACGCCCACGCGCCGGTCTCCCGCCAGCCTTCGTCGTAGCGCACGAGCACGGAATACGCGGGCCCCTTGCCCGGCTCGCCGTTCGGCGGCGGATAGTGCGCGTACATCACCCACCACGCATCGTCGCGCCTGCCGATCCACGTGGCGGATCCACGCCCGGTGCCGACCGGGATACTACGCACGTGACGCAGTGTCGCCGCGTCCCATACCTCGATCGAGCTCACCATGGGCACGCCGGGATAGTTCGAGTGCGCGCAGTAGAGCGTCCCGTCGATCACGACACCGCTGTTCAGATGGATGATGCCGCCACCATCGGCGTCCTGCCACTCGGCCACCCTGCGCCCCGTGGCCTTCTCGTACTTGCCGATGCGTCTGTTCGTGATCGCGTAGAAGTGCGCGGCGTCGACCGCCACCGCCTGTCGCGCCTCCGGTGCCGCGTAACGACGGACGACAGGCCACGCCTCGCGCACGGGCAAGGTCTGCGCCCCGCTCGCGACAGGTGCGAATACGAGCGCGAGCGCCATCCACCATCGAAGCCGAACGACCCGTCGCACAGCCACCGTTGTCATGCGCGGAGGACCGAGGTGAACACGTCGCAGGCGCGCTGCATCTCTTCCATCGTGCCGATCGAGATGCGGGAGTACGACGTCAGGGGCGGGAACGGGCGGCCGACGGCGATGCCCTGCGCGAGGCAGGCCTTCGCGAAGCCGACGGTGTCGCGTCCGACGTCGGCCATCAGGAAGTTGGCGTGCGAGACGGGCACCTTCGCGCCGACGTTCTCGAGCCGCTTCACCGTGTACGCCCTGACGTCCGCGTTGCGTGCGCGTTCGCGCGCCTCGAAGCCCGCGTCGGTCAGCGCGGCCTGTGCGGCGTGGAGGCCGATCGTCCCGACGCTCATCGGCACGCTGAAGTCGGCGAGGCGCGACAACAGCAGCGGCTGGGCGATTGCGTAGCCCACGCGAAGGCCTGCCATGCCGTACATCTTCGAGAACGTGCGGCTGACGATCACGCGCGGCGTCGACAGCGCGAGCGGGACTGCCGTCGCCACCCCGTGTCCGTCCGCGTATTCGATGTATGCCTCGTCGAGCAGGATGACCACGTCGGGGGAGCGTGCGAGGGCAGCAGTCACGAATTTGCGGATGTCGTCGAGCGGCAGCGCGACGCTCGTCGGGTTGTTCGGATTGCACAGGAACACCAGGCCCGCATCGTCCACATGGCGCAGCAGGCCGTCGAGATCCACCTGGAGGTCGGCGCGCACGGGCACGTCATGGACCGGCCGTCCGAGTGCGCGGGCACGCCGGGCAGGCTCCTCGAACGTCGGCACCGGTGCGACGAGTGCACGCCGTTCACTCGTGAACGCCATGACGGCGTTGATCAGGACCTCCGACGATCCGCAGCCGGGAAGGATGTGGCGCGGCGTGGTGTCGTGCCGTGCGGCAAGGCCGTCGAGCGCGTGCTCGAACCGGAACGGGTAGACGCGCGCAAGACGCGTGGCCGACGTGATGGCGTCAACGGCAGCCGCGCATGGGCCGATGGGGTTCTCGTTGCTGTCGAGCCGCATGAGATCGGCAGGCATCGCCGCCGCCTGCGCGCCACTCCACGCCCCCGCCTCCCGCCCGCGCGCCACGACGAGCCCCGCCGCACCCGCCGCCGTCGACTGCATGAACCGTCGCCTGGACCACATGGAGGACCTCCGAAATGCTGCGATGCCGGGAATGCCGGGAATGCCGAAGCCCGATCCGTAAGTCGTGAGCCGTAAGCCCTAAGCCGCCCCCGCCCCGGTCATGGCCACCGTTCCGAGGGTGTCCGGGCGGTGGCGAAGAACGTGGCGAACTGTTGCACGACGTCGGGATGCGTTGAAGCGACGTTGGTGGTCTCGCCGATGTCGGACTCGATGTCGTAGAGCTCGATCGGGCTGTCGGCGGCGAGCCATACGGCCTTCCACTTCCCGCGACGCGCGGCGCGCTGGAAGCCGCGTTCGTGGAACTCCCAGTACAGCGTGCGGTCCGGTGCCGGCGTCGTCTCCGCACCGAGCAGCACGTCCTGCATCGCGATGCCGTCGATGCCCTGCGGCGGCGGCGCCCCGGCCAGGCGCGAGAACGTGGGGAGCAGATCCCAGTGCGCCCACACGATCTCGCTCGTGCGCCCGGCGGGGACGTGTCCCGGCCAGCGAACGAGCATCGGCACGCGAATCCCGCCGTCGTACATGTCGCGCTTGATGCCGCGCAGCGGTCCGTTGCTGTCGAAGAACTCGGGGTCGGCGCCGCCTTCCTTGTGCGGCCCGTTGTCGCTCGTGAACAGCACGATCGTGTCGTTGTCGAGACCGCGCGCGCGAATGGCGTCGAGCACGCGGCCCACGCCCTGGTCCATGCGCGTGACCATGCCCGCGAACGCCGCGCGCGGCGTCGGCTGCGACCGATAGCCGCCGCTCACTCTGTACGGCGGAACGGGCGTGGTGCCATCAGCCTTCGCGTTGACGAACGGCGTCTCCGGATAACGTCCGCGGAACGGCGCGATCGCGTCCTCCGGCGCGCGCAACTCCGCATGCGGGAGCGGATACGCGAGATACAGGAAGAACGGTTGCGAGCCCGCGCGCTCGATGAACGCGACGGCTGCCTGCGTGAACAGATCGCTCGTGAAGTCGGTGGTGGGCGAGACGTCTATCCACGCGCCGTTCTTCCACAGGCGGTCCGTGTACTGCCTGTGCGGCTGCTGGTGCGTGAGATAGCCGAACGCCTCGTCGAAGCCCTGTTTCTCCGGCAGGCCCGGCGTGCCTTCGAAGCCGAGTCCCCACTTGCCGACGAGCGCCGTGCGATAGCCCTGCGCGCGCAGGTGCTCGGGCATCGTGAGGTCTTCGTCTTCCAGTGGGATCTCACCGTTGCCGCGGATGCGCCCGTGTCCCGTGTGCTGCCCCGTCATGAGCGACGCGCGCGACGGCGCACACACGGTGCTGCCCGAGTAGTACTGCGTGAAGCGCGTGCCTTCGGTAGCGAGCCTGTCGATGTTGGGCGTCGCGTAGCGCTGCTGGCCGTACGACGAGACGTCGCCCCATCCGAGGTCGTCGGCCTGGATGAGCACGATGTTCGGCCTGCGCGGTGCTGACGTCGGCGTCTGCGCCGGTGCGCGCTCGGCGAGCGGCACCGCCGCAAGGCAGGCCGCCATCGTCGCGCACGCCAGCGACAGCGTGCGAACGCGAGATCGTCGCCGGCGCTCTCCGTCGCTCATGAGAATTCCACGACGAGCGGCGCATGGTCGCTCGTGCCGAACTCACGCTGACACTCGGCTCGTGTTGCCGTCGCCCCGATCGACGCCGTCGCCAGCACGTAGTCGATACGCCAGCCGATGTTGCGTTGACGCAGGTTACGCCAGGGCGCCCACCATGTGAACAGCCCCTCATCGTCCGGATGCTGCGCACGATGGACGTCCGTGAGACCGATGTCGATGATCTGCTGCAGCAGCGCGCGTTCGTCGGGCCGCTGCCCGATCGCGCCGGGCTTGCGCTCCTTCGGGTGCAGGTCGAGATCCGTGAGCGCGACATTCAGATCGCCGCACAGGATCACGCGCCGGCCGTTGCGATGGACGTCGGCCACGTGATTGCCCAGCGCTTCGAGGAACTGCATCTTCGCGGCGAAGTCCTTCCCGCCGTTCGGCACGTACACGCTCATGACGTCGATGTCGCCATGCGTCACGCTCGCCACGCGGCACTCGAAGTCGAACGCGGGATGGACCGGCTGACAGTCCGCCGCCACGAATCCGCGCCGCACCAGCAGTGCCACGCCGGAGTAGCCACCGTTCCCGTGCCAGCAGGACCAGTAGTCGTCGCGTGCGGCGAGCATGATGGGCACCTGGCCAGGCGACGCCTTGATCTCCTGCAGGCAGAGGATGTCGGGCTGCTCGGCGTCGAGCCATTGCTCGACCTGCGCGCCCCTCGCGCGAATGCCGTTGACGTTCCACGTCGCGATCTTCATCGCGGCTCGCTGGTGACGATGGCGTCGAGCGTTTGTGCGGAGACGGCGTGATACGACGCGCGGGCCTGCGCGTAGGTGCGTCGCGCGATCGGCTGGCCCCATGGCGTCTGCATCAGGTCCTCGTAGAGCGGACGCAGGAACTTGCGACGTCCCTGTTCGGAGAGGAACCGTTCGAGCGCGGGCACCGCGGGGTCGTACTGCCGGGCCACCGCCACGCGCAGCCACGCGAACAGGATCTCGCTGTTACCGGACGCGCTCAGCGAGAACGCGGTGTCCAGATCGCGCACCTGCGCCGGTGTGAGCGCGATCGTCCGAAGCTGTTCGAGGAAGTGCTGCCACTGCTGTGGCGTCCAGCGTGCGACGGCGAGAGACGATGCGCGCGCGCCGCCGGCGAATCGCTGGGCCTCGGCATCCACCTGGGTGAATGCCGGCGACTGCGCCGGTGCCGCTGATGCCGGCAGGCCCGGTTCCTCGATCCACTCTCGCACGGCAAGACGATCGCGCAGGGCCTCATCGCCCTGGATCAACTCCTGCTGGAGATCGGTGACGAACTGCTGCGCCGTAATCGACGTGAACGCGTGGCGATTGAAGTAACCGCGCAACCATGGGTCGAAGCGCGAACGGCCCACGGCGCGCTCGATCGTGTGCAGCAGTGCCGCGCCCTTCTCGTACGCCACCGACGTCATCCCATCATCGGGATCGCGTCCCTGGAGATCGAGTGCGAGCTTCGTGTCGGCCGCCGGCAGCGTCGCCATCTCTCGCGTGAGTTCACCGCGACCGAGGCTGGCCAGCATCTGCGCGCGCTCCGGTCCGTACAAGGCCTCCATGATCCGGTTCTCGAAGTAGGTGGTGAAGCCTTCGTTGAGCCAGAAGTCGCCCCACGTCGTGTTGGTCACGAGGTTGCCGGACCACGAGTGCGCGAGCTCGTGCGCGAGCAGCGAGACGAGCGATCGATCGCCGGCGAGGATCGTCGGCGTGGCGAAGGTGAGTCGCGGGTTCTCCATGCCGCCGAACGGGAACGACGGCGGGAGCACGAGGGCGTCGAAGCGGCCCCAGCGATACGGCCCGCCCAACGTTTCGGCGGCGGAGACCATCCGTTCGAGATCGACGAGTTCGTTCGCCGCGCGATCCAGCATCACCGGTTCCGTGTACACGCCGGTGCGAGGACCGAGCGATCGGAACGCGATGTCGCCTGCCGCCAGCGCGATCAGGTACGGCGGGATCGCCTGCTCCATGCGGAACCTGAACGTGCGCGTGTCGCCCGTGCCTTCGCCGTCCGGTGTGAGCATCTCCGCGGCCATCACCGCCTTCAACGGGCGCGGCACGGTGATCGCGGCGTCGTACGTCTGGCGGATGCCGGGGCTGTCCTGCGTCGGGATCCAGGTGCGCGTGAGGATCGCCTGGCCCTGCGAGTAGAGATAGGGGTACCGCTTGCCGGCGGTCTGCGCGGGTGTGAGCCACTGGAGTGCCGCGGCGTCTGGTCTGGTGCGGTATTCGACGCGCACCCGATCGCCCGTCGACGGCAGCGCGATTGTGAGCGCCTGTCCGAGGTGCTCCACCGCGGGCTGCAGCGTGAACGACAGCGTCTCGTGCCGATGATCGACGACGCGCGAGATGTCGAGGCCGCTGGTGTCGAGGACCAGTTCGCGCACGCCGGACCGGCGCTCGAACGTCAGCGTGGCGCTCCCGGAGAGGACGTGCGCGTCGAAGTCCGCCGTCAGGTCGAGCGAGACGTGCGTCACGCGCGCGTCTTCAGGCCGCGCGAACGAATGGATGTCGGTCACGGGAGGTCCCCCTGCCATGCCCGGAGCCGCAGGCTCGTGCGAGCACGCCACCGATGCCGCCAGCAGCGCAAGAGAGACGACCAGACGCGACACGCCGGCCAGTGTACAGGACGGCTGGCTGTGGTTGCTGACGGCCGGATCGCAGGGGTGCACGCGTCAGCGACGAGGACACGCGGGAGGATGGCGCGGACGATCGCAGCAACGACCAGGGGGACACACGACGTTCAAACCGCCGTCGTCCCGAACGGCGGCCGCCGGTTGTGCCAATGGGCCCGGCGATGGGCCGTCCAGGCGGCCAGGACGTGACAGATCCAGCCGAGCAGGCCGCCGGAGCCGATCCAGAACCCGGGCGTCACGATCAGCCAGAAGATGCCTCGCAGGAAGTCGCCGTTGTAGATCTGCCCGACGCCCGGCACGACCAGGCTGAGAACAGCCGCGAGCCCCGGATCCTTGCGCGCACCAGCCATCACCCCGTCCTCGCACACACACCGGGTACCGGAGGGCGCGGCCTCACAGTCTGTACACCTTCTTCACGAGACCGTTGCTGAGGTCGGCGATCACCTCGTGTGCCTCGGACTCCTCTATCACGTGACGCGTGACCAGTTGCGCCAGGAATGTCGCGTCCACGCGGCGGGCGACGTCGTGGCGGGCAGGGATCGACGGGAACGCGCGCGTGTCGTCGTTGAAGCCCGCGGTGTTGTAGAAGCCTGCCGTCTCGGTGGCCATGTGGCGGAAGCGGAGCATGCCTTCGACGCTGTCGTGGAACCACCACGGCGGACCGAGCACCACGGCGGGGTAGTGGCCGGCGAGCGGCGCGAGTTCGCGGCTGTACGTGGTCTCGTCGAGCGTGAAGAGCACGAGCGTGAATCCGGGCTCGTTGCCGTACGCGTTGAGCAGCGCGTGCAGGTTGCGGGTGTACTCGGTGGCGAGCGGAATGTCGCACCCGCGATCGGGGCCGAAGCGGTCGAAGATGCGCGCGTTGTGGTTCCTGAAGCTGCCCGGGTGCAACTGCATCACGAGGCCGTCTTCCACGCTCATGCGCGCCAGCTCCATCAGCATGTGCGCGCCGAAGCGATCGGAGTCGGCCTGGCTCGCGCGCCCGGCCAGTGCGCGTTCGTAGATCGCACCTGCCTCGCCATCGTCCAGTCGCTCGGTGTACGGCACGACAACGGCGTGGTCGGTGGCGGTGGCGCCGAGGGCCTTGAATGCGGCACGGCGTGATTCGAGTCCGCGGATGAATGACGCGTACGTGGACATCGACTCGCCGGTGAGCGCGCCGATGCGGTCGATTTCCGCGCGCCACGACGGATGCGAGAGCGTGACGGCCATGTCGGGCCTGAACGTCGGCCGCACGTTGCCCCAGCCTTCGTCGCGCATCGCCTTGTGGTGTTCGAGCGTGTCACCCGCGGCGTCGGTGGTGCAGAGCACCTCGATGCCGAAGCGCTCGTAGAGCGCGCGCGGCAGATATTCCGGCCGCGAGAGGCAGGCATCGAGATGGTCGTAGATGGCCATCGCGTTGGCGCCGTTGAGCGGCTCCGTCACGCCGAAGACGCCTTCGAGCTCGTGCTTCAGCCATCCGCCGGTTGGCGTGCCGCGATACAGATGGAAGTGGTCGGCGAAGAGCTGCCAGATCCGCCGGGGATCGGTCTCGACCGGTGTGCCGTCGCGCGTGGGAATGCCCAGCCGCTCGAGCGCGATGCCCTGCGAATACAGCATGCGCGTCACGTAGTGGTCGGGGATGACGAGCAGCGTCGCCGGATCGGGGAAGCGCGCGTTGCCCGCCAGGAGCGCCGGCTCGACGTGCCCGTGCGGGCAGACGAGCGGCAGCGACTCCACCTGCGTATGGAGGTCGATCGCGATCTTCCGCGTGGCAGGGTCCGGGTCGAAGTACCGGTGCGGGTGCAGCATGCCGAAAGGGTAATGCAATCGACCGGGCAGCGGGCACCGGGCACCGGGCGCCGGAAACAATCCGCACCCGGC